>NZ_JBSFVR010000303.1:0-9211 GCF_053592415.1 Streptomyces sp. NPDC002690
TGCTGGTGGGCACACCGCTGATCTTCATCGACAGCGGGGCGCCCGCGGGGACCGGCAGGGGTCCGGCCCCGGACGCGCCACGGCGCCCACCCAAGTCCGGTCGGGGACGAGGTAGGCGCCGCGTTCAGTTCCGTACGCCGTTGTACGGGACGTCTGCTCCGGGCCCGGCCGCGGAAGTGCGGCCGGTTCCGGCGATCGGGGGTCAGACCAACAGGGAACGGTCCGTCGGGCGGATCGGGGCCGGCAGTGCGCTGGTCCCGGTCAGGAAACGGTCCACCCCGCGCGCCGCGGAGCGGCCCTCGGCGATGGCCCACACGATGAGCGACTGGCCGCGGCCCGCGTCACCGGCGACGAAGACGCCTTCGACGTTGGTCGCGTAGTCGGCGTCGCGGGCGATGTTACCGCGCTCGTCGAGGGCGACACCGAACTGCTCGACGAGGCCGTTGGCCTGGTCGGTGCCGGTGAAGCCCATGGCGAGGGTGACGAGCTGGGCCGGGATGACGCGCTCGGTGCCGGCCTTCTGCTCCAGCTTGCCGTCCTTGAACTCCACCTCGATGAGGTGGAGGGACTGGACGTTGCCGTCCTCGTCGCCCTCGAAGTGGGTGGTGGAGACGGAGTAGAGCCGCTCGCCGCCCTCCTCGTGCGCGGAGGTGACCTTGTAGAGCATGGGGAAGGTCGGCCAGGGCTGGTTGGCGTTCCGGTCCTCGCCGGGCCGCGGCATGATCTCCAGCTGGGTGACGGAGAGCGCGCCCTGGCGGTGGGCCGTGCCCACGCAGTCGGCTCCCGTGTCGCCGCCACCGATGACCACGACGTGCTTGCCCTCGGCGGTGATCGGGGAGACCGTCAGGTCGCCCTCCTGCACCTTGTTGGCGAGCGGCAGGTACTCCATGGCGAAGTGGACGCCGTTCAGCTCGCGGCCCGGGACGGGCAGGTCGCGGGAGACCGTGGCACCGGCCGCGACGACGACCGCGTCGTAGCGGCGGCGGAGCGCGTCGGCCGGCATGTCGGCGCCGATCTCCACCTCGGTGCGGAACTTGGTGCCCTCCGCGCGCATCTGCTCGATGCGGCGGTTGATGTGCGACTTCTCCATCTTGAACTCGGGGATGCCGTAGCGCAGCAGGCCGCCGATGCGGTCGGCACGCTCGTACACGACGACCGTGTGGCCGGCCCGGGTCAGCTGCTGGGCGGCGGCCAGTCCGGCGGGGCCGGAGCCGATGACGGCGACGGTCTTGCCGGAGAGGCGCTCGGGCGGCTGCGGGGTGACGTCGCCGCTGTCCCACGCCTTGTCGATGATGGAGACTTCGACGTTCTTGATGGTGACGGCCGGCTGGTTGATGCCGAGCACGCACGCCGACTCGCAGGGAGCCGGGCACAGCCGCCCGGTGAACTCCGGGAAGTTGTTCGTGGCGTGCAGGCGCTCGGACGCGGCGGTCCAGTCCTCGCGGTAGGCGTAGTCGTTCCACTCGGGGATGAGGTTTCCGAGCGGACAGCCGTTGTGGCAGAACGGGATGCCGCAGTCCATGCAGCGGCCGGCCTGCTTGCTGATGATGGGGAGCAGGGAGCCCGGAACGTAGACCTCGTTCCAGTCCTTGACGCGCTCTCCCACGGGGCGGGTCTTCGCGACCTCGCGCCCGGTGGTCAGGAAGCCCTTGGGGTCAGCCATTGGTCGCCGCCTCCATCATCTTCTCGGTGGTCTCCTGCTCGGAGAGACCGGCGAGCTCAGCGGCGTCCTTGGCGGCGAGCACTGCCTTGTAGGTGGACGGGATGATCTTGCTGAAGCGGGTCACCGAGGTGGCCCACTCGGCGAGGAGCTTCTCGGCGACGGTCGAGCCGGTCTCCTCCTGGTGGCGGCGCACGACGTCGTGCAGCCACTGGGCGTCCGCCTCGGAGAGCTCCTCGACCGCGCCGCGGCTGCCCGGGTTGACGTTGTCGCGGTCCAGGTCGACGACGTACGCGACACCGCCGGACATGCCGGCCGCGAAGTTGCGGCCGGTCTCGCCGAGGACGACCGCGTGGCCGCCGGTCATGTACTCGCAGCCGTGGTCGCCCACGCCTTCGGAGACGACGGTGGCTCCGGAGTTGCGGACGCAGAAGCGTTCGCCGGTGCGGCCCCGCAGGAACAGCTCGCCGCCGGTGGCGCCGTAGCCGATGGTGTTGCCCGCGATGGTGGAGTACTCGGCGAGGTGGTCGGCGCCGCGGTCCGGGCGGACGACGACGCGGCCGCCGGAGAGGCCCTTGCCGACGTAGTCGTTGGCGTCGCCCTCCAGGCGCAGCGTGACTCCGGCCGGGAGGAAGGCGCCGAAGGACTGGCCGGCCGAGCCGGTGAAGGTGATGTCGATGGTGTTCTCGGGCAGGCCCGCACCGCCGAACTTCTTCGTGACCTCGTGGCCGAGCATCGTACCGACGGTGCGGTTGATGTTGCGGATGGCGACCTGGGCGCGGACCGGCTGGGCACCTTCCGCGCTGTCGGCGCCGAGCGCGTCGGCGGCGAGCTTGATCAGCTCGTTGTCGAGCGCCTTGGCGAGGCCGTGGTCCTGCTCGTGGATCCGGTGGCGGACCGCGCCCTCGGGGAGCTCGGGCACGTGGAACAGCGGCGCCAGGTCGAGGCCCTGGGCCTTCCAGTGGGTGACCGCCCGGTCGGTGTCGAGGAGTTCGGCGTGGCCGACCGCCTCTTCGATCGTGCGGAAGCCCAGCTCGGCGAGGATCTCGCGGACCTCCTCGGCGATGAACTGGAAGAAGTTCACCACGTACTCGGCCTTGCCGGAGAAGCGGTCGCGCAGCACGGGGTTCTGCGTGGCGATGCCGACCGGGCAGGTGTCGAGGTGGCAGACGCGCATCATGACGCAGCCGGAGACGACGAGCGGGGCGGTCGCGAAACCGAACTCCTCGGCACCCAGCAGTGCGGCGATGACGACGTCGCGGCCGGTCTTGAGCTGGCCGTCGGTCTGCACGACGATGCGGTCGCGCAGGCCGTTGAGGAGCAGCGTCTGCTGGGTCTCGGCGAGGCCGAGCTCCCAGGGGCCGCCCGCGTGCTTGAGCGAGGTGAGCGGGGAGGCGCCCGTTCCGCCGTCGTGGCCGGAGATGAGGACGACGTCCGCGTGGGCCTTGGACACACCGGCCGCGACCGTTCCGACGCCGACTTCGGAGACCAGCTTCACGTGGATGCGGGCCGCCGGGTTGGCGTTCTTGAGGTCGTGGATCAGCTGAGCCAGGTCCTCGATGGAGTAGATGTCGTGGTGAGGCGGCGGCGAGATGAGGCCGACGCCCGGGGTGGAGTGCCGGGTCTTGGCGACCCAGGGGTAGACCTTGTGGCCGGGCAGCTGGCCGCCCTCGCCGGGCTTGGCGCCCTGCGCCATCTTGATCTGGATGTCGTCGGCGTGGACGAGGTACTCGCTGGTGACGCCGAAGCGGCCGGAGGCGACCTGCTTGATCGCCGAGCGGCGTGCCGGGTCGTGCAGGCGGTCGGAGTCCTCGCCGCCCTCGCCGGTGTTGGACTTGGCGCCGAGCTGGTTCATCGCGATGGCGAGCGTCTCGTGCGCCTCGCGGGAGATCGAGCCGTACGACATGGCGCCGGTGGAGAAGCGCCGGACGATGTCGGCGACCGACTCGACCTCGTCGACGGAGATCGGGGCGCGGTCGGACTTGAATCCGAACAGGCCGCGGAGCGTCATCAGCCGCTCGGACTGCTCGTTCACCCGGTCCGTGTACTTCTTGAAGATGTCGTACCGGCGGTTGCGGGTGGCGTGCTGGAGGCGGAAGACCGTCTCCGGGTCGAACAGGTGCGGCTCGCCTTCGCGGCGCCACTGGTACTCGCCGCCGATCTCCAGCGCGCGGTGCGAGGCCGCGATGCCGGAGGCGGGGTACGCCTTGGTGTGCCGGGCGGCGACCTCCTTGGCGACGACGTCGAGGCCGGCGCCGCCGATCTTGGTGGCGGTGCCGTTGAAGTACGTCGCGACGAAGGATTCGTCGAGGCCGACGGCCTCGAAGACCTGGGCGCCGCGGTAGGAGGCGACGGTGGAGATGCCCATCTTCGACATGACCTTGAGGACGCCCTTGCCGAGGGCGTAGATCAGGTTGCGGATGGCCTGCTCGGCCTCGATGCCCTCGATGAACGTACCGGCGCGGACGAGGTCCTCGACGGACTCCATGGCGAGGTACGGGTTGACCGCGGCGGCGCCGTAACCGATCAGCAGGGCGACGTGGTGGACCTCGCGGACGTCACCGGCCTCGACCAGCAGGCCCACCTGGGTGCGCTGCTTGGTGCGGATGAGGTGGTGGTGGACGGCGGAGGTGAGCAGCAGCGACGGGATCGGCGCGTGCTCGGCGTCGGAGTGCCGGTCGGAGAGGACGATGAGGCGGGCACCGTCCTCTATGGCGGTGTCGACCTCGGTACAGATGGCCTCGATGCGGGCGGCGAGGGAGTCGCCGCCGCCGCTGACGCGGTAGAGGCCGGCGAGGGTGGCGGCCTTCATGCCCGGCATGTCGCCGTCGGCGTTGATGTGTATCAGCTTGGCGAGCTCGTCGTTGTCGATCACCGGGAACGGCAGCGTGACGCTGCGGCACGTCGCGGCGGTCGGCTCCAGGATGTTGCCCTGGGGGCCGAGCGAGGAGCGCAGCGAGGTGACGAGCTCCTCGCGGATGGCGTCCAGCGGCGGGTTGGTGACCTGGGCGAAGAGCTGGGTGAAGTAGTCGAAGAGCAGCCGGGGCCGGGCGGAGAGCGCGGCGATCGGCGAGTCGGTGCCCATGGAACCGAGGGGCTCGCCGGCGGTGCGGGCCATCGGGGCGAGGATGACGCGGAGCTCTTCCTCGGTGTAGCCGAAGGTCTGCTGGCGGCGGGTGACCGAGGCGTGGGTGTGCACGATGTGCTCGCGCTCGGGGAGGTCGCCGAGCTCGATCTCGCCGGTCTCCAGCCACTCCTCGTAGGGCTGCTCGCCCGCGAGGCCGGCCTTGATCTCGTCGTCCTCGATGATGCGGTGCTCGGCGGTGTCGACGAGGAACATCTTGCCGGGCTGGAGGCGGCCCTTGCGGACGACCTTGGCGGGGTCGATGTCGAGGACGCCGACCTCGGAGGAGAGGACGACGAGGCCCTCGTCGGTGACCCAGTAGCGGCCGGGACGCAGTCCGTTGCGGTCGAGGACCGCGCCGACCTGGGTGCCGTCGGTGAAGGTGACGCAGGCGGGTCCGTCCCAGGGCTCCATCATCGTGGAGTGGTACTGGTAGAACGCGCGGCGGGCCGGGTCCATGGAGTCGTGGTTCTCCCACGCCTCGGGGACCATCATCAGCACCGAGTGCGGCAGCGAGCGTCCGCCGAGGTGGAGCAGCTCCAGGACCTCGTCGAAGGAGGCCGAGTCGGAGGCGTCCGGGGTGCAGACGGGGAAGATGCGGTCGAGCGCGGCGTCCCCGAAGAGTCCGGAGGCGAGCTGCGACTCGCGGGCCTTCATCCAGTTGCGGTTGCCCTTGACCGTGTTGATCTCGCCGTTGTGGGCGACGAAGCGGTACGGGTGGGCCAGCGGCCAGCTGGGGAAGGTGTTGGTGGAGAAGCGGGAGTGGACGAGTGCGACGGCCGTGGCGAAGCGGCGGTCGGACAGGTCGGGGAAGAACGGCTCCAGCTGCCCGGTGGTGAGCATGCCCTTGTAGACGATGGTGCGGGCGGAGAGCGACGGGAAGTAGACACCGGCCTCCCGCTCGGCACGCTTGCGCAGGACGAAGGCCTTGCGGTCCAGGGCGATGCCGGTGCTGGTGCCGTCGGCCACGAAGAGCTGGCGGAACTCGGGCATGGTGGCGCGGGCGCCCTTGCCGAGGAGGCCGGGGGCGACCGGGACCTCGCGCCAGCCGAGGACGTCGAGGCCCTCTTCGCCGGCGATCTTCTCGATCTCCTCGACGGCGTCCGTGGAGCCGTCGGCGGGGAGGAAGGCGATGCCGACGGCGTACGCGCCGGCTTCCGGGAGGTCGAAGCCGGCCTCTTCGCGGAGGAAGGCGTCGGGGACCTGGAGGAGGATGCCGGCGCCGTCGCCCGAATCGGGCTCGGAGCCGGTGGCGCCGCGGTGTTCGAGGTTGCGCAGTACGGTCAGCGCCTGCTCGACCAGCGCGTGGCTGGCCACACCGGTCAGGGTGGCGACGAACCCGACACCACAGGCGTCGTGTTCGTTACGGGGGTCGTACATCCCCTGCTGGGCGGGGCGACCGTCCATGGGCGACCAGGCGTGGATGCGCATCGGCTCTCCCGTCGTCGTCGTGGCATATGCATTGCCGAGGGACGACGTTGGCCCTCTGCGAAATTTCGTGCAGGTTACATGATGGGGCGCTTCTCGCTGAGCGGAAGGCCCGTTCCAACATGCGGACGTTGCATCGCGAGGGATGGGGTCGCAGTCGGAGAGATCAACGCCCGGGGAGCCGCAGAGCGCAGGCGTCGTTGCCTGCGGTGTCTGAGGCTCATGCCCGGTGGCCATGCGATCGAAACCAGGAAGTAACGATTACTTATGTGGTGTCGTGCATAGGCTCTCATTTTACGTTGTGTAAGCCACATCCGCCCAGAGCCGGAAACCAGGACGTACGTCACACGCATTTCCGGGGTGTTGCGGGTTGCTTTCCGGGTCGTCGTGTGAGTGGGCCGTACGAGTGAATCGGACGTGTACCCATGGGGCAACGGCCCGTTGGGCGGCCCCGGGCACCCGGAGAACCCCGACGACCGGCCGCGGGGCGGTCCACCACCAGGCCCACCCGCCGGTCGCGGACCGCGACCTCCGGACGAACTCGCAGGTCAGCCGCCGACCGCCACTCCGAAGAGGCCCCCGAGGCCGTAGGTGAGCGCGGCGGCGCCGCCGCCCAGCGCCAGCTGCCGCAGCCCGCTGAACCACCAGCTGCGGGCTGTCACCCGGGCCACCACCGCGCCGCAGCCGAAGAGGCCGAGGAGGGCGAGCAGGACGGCGGGCCAGAGCGCGGTCGCGCCGAGCAGGTACGGCAGCAGCGGCAGCAGGGCGCCCAGCGCGAAGGCCGCGAACGAGGAACCGGCGGCGACGAGCGGCGACGGAAGGTCACCGGGATCGATGCCGAGCTCCTCGCGGGCGTGGATCTCCAGGGCCTGCTCCGGGTCCTCGGACAGCTGCCGGGCGACCTCGGCGGCCAGCTTCGGCTCGACGCCCCGGGAGACGTAGAGGTCTGCCAGCTCGCGCATCTCGTCGTACGGGTGCTTGCGCAACTCGCGCCGCTCAACGTCGAGTTCGGCCTCCACCAGCTCCCGCTGGGAGGCGACCGAGGTGTATTCGCCGGCCGCCATGGAGAAGGCGCCGGCCGCGAGACCGGCCAGCCCCGTGATGACGATGGTCCGGTGCGAGACGTCGCCACCCGCGACACCCGTCATCAGCGCGAGGTTCGACACCAGGCCGTCCATGGCGCCGAAGACGGCGGGGCGCAGCCAGCCGCCGTTGACGTCCCGGTGGGTGTGGTTGTCGCGGTGCGCCTCGTGCAGTGCGGCGTCGGTCTCGATGATGGACACAGTGCTCCCCAGATCCGCCGACGGTTCCGCAGCCCCTCCGCCACCGCCCGGCACCCTCGAAAGTACGCACGAAAACTGGCGCCCGCCAGCAAGGCAGGCCGTACTTACCACCGCCCTGACCAGGCAGGACAGGCATGGCTCACCTTCCTTGACGGGTCATCACCCGCACCTTCCGAAGCCCTCGCGCACACCTTCCGGAATCTCCCCGAGCACCTTTCGGGAGGGTCCGCCCCCGTTCACCCGTCCGGCTGCCGTACCGACGGCGCCCGTCATCCTTTCGGGTGGGACTTCGAAAGACGGAGCCTTGCCCCGCCGGGAATTCCCGTTCCTCCGTCCAGCTCCTCACTCCGTTTCGTCTAGGTTCATCCGCATGGCCCTTTTATTCCGGTTGTCAGCCTTCCCGCCCACCGGGCGTGGCACAGATCGGAGAGGGGGGAATCGTGTACGGACGAAGGGTCGTTCGATGGAACCGATCACGGGCAAGGACCGGGCCCGGGGCGCATTGCTCGGGCTGGCCGTCGGGGACGCGCTGGGTGCTCCGGCGGAGAACCTGAGACCGTCGGAGATCCGCGCCCGCTGGGGCCGGATCGAGGGCTTCGTCAGCGAGGACCCGGCGGGCACGGACGACACCGAGTACGCGATCTTCTCCGGGCTGTTGCTGTCCCGCCACGGTTCGGCGCTCACCGTCGCCGACGTGGACCGGGCCTGGCACCACTGGATCGCCGATCTGGACGAAGGCCCCTTCCGGGGCGCCGGGTTCAGCGAACGCGGCACCCTGGAGAACCTCCGCCGGGGGCTGGCCGCGCCGATCTCCGCGCAGCACCGGCACGCCTGGAGCGACGGGCTGGCGATGCGGGCGGCCCCGTTCGGGGTGTTCGCGGCCGGGCGGCCCGCCGAGGCGGCCCGGCTGGTGGCGATCGACGGCCAGGTCAGCCACGACGGCGAGGGCATCTACGGCGGTCAGGCGGTCGCTGCCGGGGTGGCGGCGGCGATGGTCGGGGCGGGCCCCGCCTCCGTGATCGCCGCGGCGCTGTCGGTGGTGCCGATGGACTCGTGGACCGCGCGCTCCCTGCGCCGGGCGGTGACCGCCGCGGGGCGCGCCTACCCGGACCGGCTGACGGCCGAGCGCGCGGTGCGGTCGGCCGTGGTGATCGGCGGCTATCCGTGGACGGACCTGGCGCCGGAGGCGGTGGGCCTGGCGTTCGGCGCCTTCACGGCCGCCCGCGGCGACTTCCGTACGGCCGTGCTGATGGCGGTCAACATGGGGCGGGACGCCGACACCACGGCGGCGGTGGCGGGCGCGCTGGCCGGGGCCTGGCAGGGAGCGGCGGCGATCCCGTCGGAGTGGGCCACCGCGATCGGCCCGGTGCGCGGCAGCTGCCTGCCGTCGATGCGGGGCTATCACGTGCTGGACATCGCGGAGTTGCTGACCTCGGGTGACCCGGCGGGCGTACCGGAGACGCCGGTGGCGGCCGGGGCCACACCGCCGGACCGGGAGACCGGGGAGGCCGCGCACGAACCGGTGGACGAGTCGGTGCCGGTGGCGCTGCTGCACGCGGAAGGGGCACTCCGATGACCGCGGCGGCCACGGACGGGGCGCTCCCCGAAAGCGCCGGCAACGCCGGTGCGAGCCGCACGGACGAGGAGCACCCGGAGACGACGCGGCGCGCGCGGATCGAGGGCCTGCTGCTGGGGCTCGCCGCCGGGGACGCGGCC
>NZ_JBSFVR010000304.1:0-8987 GCF_053592415.1 Streptomyces sp. NPDC002690
CGACCGCGAACTTCTCGTTCCAGTGGATCGGGTTGAAGTCGCCGGACGCGCCCGCGTACCGGACCAGCGAGGCCCGGGTGACCGGGAAGGAGCGGCCATGACAGATCCCGTATGCCCGGTGTCGCACTTCTCCGGCTCCCTCTCCCCCGCTCCCGCGCCGGCCGCGCCGGACGTCGCTTCCGACCCCGCCGGAGTCCACCCCGGGACCTGGCCGCAGCCCAGCCGTCCGGACCGGATGCGCGGGCTGCTCGATGCCGTGATGGGCCTCGGCCGGGGCCTCGAACTTCCCGAAGTGCTGCGCGGCATCGTGGAGGCCGCGGTGTCGTTGACGGACGCGGAGTACGGGGCGCTCGGCATCGTCGGGGACGGGGAGACGCTGCAGGAGTTCCTGACCGTCGGCATGGAGCCCGAGCTCACCGCCCGGATCGGGCGGACGCCGTGCGGACGCGGTCTCCTCGGCGAGCTCATCCAGCATCCTCGGCCGCTGCGCCTCGACGACCTCGGCAGCCATCCGAACAGCTTCGGGTTCCCTCCCCACCACCCGCCGATGCGCAGCTTCCTCGGCGTGCCCGTACGGGTGCGTGACGAGGTGTTCGGCAACCTGTACCTCACCGAGAAGCGGCACGGGAGGAGCTTCGACGCCGACGACGAGGCGGTGCTGACCACTCTCTCCATCGCCGCCGGGGTCGCCATCGACAACGCCCGGTTGTACGAGGAGAGCCGCCGGCGTGAGCGGCGGCTCGAAGCCTTGGGCGAGATCACCCGTGCCCTGCTCTCGGGTACGGACGCCGACGAGGTGCTGCATCTGGTCGCCGAGCGGGCGATGGAGGTCGCGGACGCGGACCGGGCGGCGATCCTGCTGCCCGCCCCGCTGTCGGGTGCATCCGCGCGGGCGGGGCGGCAGCCGGTGCCCGCGGAGGCGGCACGTCTGGCGGTGGCTGTCGCGCACGGGCGGGACGCCGAGCGGGCGCGTGGGCTGTCCGTCCCGGCGTTCGGATCGCTGACCGGGCTCGCCGCACGCACCGGGACGCCGGTGCACTGCGCGGACGTCCGTACCGATCCCCGGGCCCATCTGTTCGGCGACGGCGCCGACGAGGGGCTGGGGCCGGTGGTGGCGGTCCCGCTCCAGGTGGACGACGGAGCGATGGGCGCGTTGCGGCTGGGGCGTCCCGTGGGCCGGCCGCCGTTCGACGAGTCCGAGGTGGAGTTGGTGTCCGGCTTCGCCGATCAGGCGGCGATCGCGCTGGAACTGGCGCGCGGGCGGGCGGAGTCCGAGGAGCTCGCGGTGATGCACGACCGGGACAGGATCGCCCGCGATCTGCACGATCTGGCCATCCAGCGCCTGTTCGCGACCGGGATGACCCTGCAGAGCACCACCCGGGCCATCGCCGACCGCCCGGAGGCCGCCGAACGCGTGCGGCGTGCGGTGGACGATCTGGACACCACGATACGGATCGTCCGGTCCACCATCTTCGATCTGCGAACGGCGGACGGCTCGGGCCGCAACGGGCTGCGCCGGCGCATTTCGGAGACGGCCCTCACGGCTGCCCGCGTGCTCGGCTTCCGGCCGTCGGTACGTATCGACGGGCCGGTCGACACCGCGGTCCCGGACGACGTGGCGGAGCATGTGGCGGCCGTCGCGGCGGAGGCGGTGTCCAACGCGTCCCGGCATGCCCGGGCGAGCCGTATCGACATCGCGCTGACCGCCGACGACGCGGTGACGCTGACCGTCACCGACGACGGCACCGGCCTGGGGGCCCGTGCCGCCGCGGGGAAACCGGGGGGCGGCGGGCTGGCCAACATGCGGACCCGGGCGGAACTGTGCGGCGGCACGCTGACGGTCGAGCAGCCGGACGCGGGCGGCACCCGGATCAGCTGGAGCGTCCCGCTCCGCTGAGACCGCGCACCGGACCGCTCACCGGCCAGCCCTTCCGAGGCCGTGGTCCGCTCGCCGCCTTCCGAGGCCGTGGTCCGCCTACCGCTCGCCGCGCTCCCGGATGCGGCCGGCGAGCATCGCGGCCTGGATGCGGCGGCCGACGCCCAGTTTGGCGAGGATCGCGGAGATGCGGTTCTTCACTGTCTTCTCGGCCAGGAAGAGCCTTGCCGCTATCTCCCGGTTGGTGAGTCCCTCGCCGATGAGATCGAGGATCTGCCGTTCCCGCGGTGTGAGCCTGTCGAGTTCGGACGGCTCGGTCTCCACGGCGGGCGGCTGCGAGGTCCCCCGCAGCCGTGCCATCACCCGGGCCGTGGTCCGGGGGTCGAGCATGGAGGTGCCGGCCGCCACGGTGTGGACCGCCGAGACCAGGCCGGCACCGTTGATCTGCTTCAGCACGTAACCGGCGGCTCCCGCCATGATGGCGTCGAACAGCGCCTCGTCGTCGTCGAAGGAGGTCAGCATCAGACAGGCGAGTTCGGGCATCCGGGCGCGCAGTTCGCGGCAGACCTCGATCCCGGCGTGGTCGCCACCGTCGTCGCCGAGCCGCACGTCCAGCACCGCCACCTGCGGCCTGGCAGCGGGCACCCGGGCCAGCGCCTCCCGGGCGTCACCGGCCTCGCCGACGACTTCGATGCCGCCGTCGGCCTCCAGAAGGTCGCGTACACCGCGTCGCACGACCTCGTGGTCGTCGAGGATGAACACGCGGACCGGGAGGACGGGCTCCGGCGAGGAATCGCTCGGCCGGGACTGCTCGGAATCGTCGTTCACACCATGCTCGTTCGGTCGGGGGCGGGGGTGTCCGGGCGGACGCGAACCAGTATGTGCCCGCCGCCGGGTGTACCGGCGACGGGGTGCCGAGGCATGTTCCGGGCTTCCGCGAAAGGGGCCGAAAGGCCCTGTGGCCTGGGCCGTTCAGCAGTGCGGGCACGGTGCCATACTGGCGCCGCCCGCCCGACGGGAATGGTCGGACACCTCCCTCGGTCGCGTCCGCACAGGTCCCCCGCCGTGCTGTTACGAGGAGCTGACCGCCCATGAAGAACACTCCGAGCGAGAGCTATCACGCCCTCCTGGCCCGCCACGACGCGATGCGGCTGCGCCGCCACATCCTGGCGCCCGCCCACGACTTGGCGAGGCCCCGCGAGGTCGACCCCCCGCAGGTCTACGGCGGTCACGACGCCCTGGCGGACCAGTCGCTGATCGACGCCTCCATGATGGCCGTGGGTCCGTTGGAGGAGCTGATCACCGAGCTGTACCAGGTGCTCTTCGACCGGCATCCGTATCTGCGCTCGCTCTTTCCCGAGTCGATGGCGTTCCAGCAGGCTCATCTGGCCGGAGCCTTCCGCTTCCTGATCGGCGAGCTTCACCGGCCCGAGGCGGTGACCGGGTACTTCACGCAGCTGGGACGCGACCATCGCAAGCTGGGGGTGCGGCCGGCGCATTTCGCGGCGTTCGAAGCCGCCCTGGTCGAGGCGTTGCGCGCCCGGGCGGGCGGGCGGTGGAGTGCTCCCGCCGAGGACGCGTGGCTGCGGATGCTACGGCTGGCGGTCTCGTCAATGGTCCGGGGCGAGAACGAGGCGATCACCGAACTCGCCAGCTGGGACGCGACCGTGACCGCCCACGATCTCCGCGCCCCCTCACTCGCGGTCCTGCGGGTGCGTCCCCGGCAGCCCTACGCCTTCCGCGCTGGTGAGTACGCCGCACTGGAGACACCTCTGCTGGAACAGGCTTGGCGGCCGTACTACCTGGCGTGCGCACCGCATCCGGACGGTGAACTGGAGTTCCACGTACGGGCCCGGCGAGCGGGTGGGGTCGGTGACGCCCTGGTCCACGGGACACGGACCGGGGACACCGTCCGGATCGGCGCTCCCCGGGGCGTGCTGACGCTGCCCGGTGACGCGCCGACCGGCGACCTCCTGCTGATCGCCTCCGGTACGGGCTGGGCGCCGATGAAGGCGCTCCTCCAACGGGCCGCCTCGGTGCCGTGGGCGCCCGGGGCCCCGCACCGTGTGCGGCTGCTGCTGGACTCCGGCACGGCGGGCGGCGGTGGAACGGGCGGCCCTTTCCACGACGCCGCGTGGCTGGAGACATTCCGGCGGGGGCACCCGTGGCTGACGGTCGTTCCGGCGGACACGGCCGGCTGGACGGACAGGAATCCGCTCGGGGCCCTCGGCGGGGTGCTCCCGCCGCGTCCGGGGTCCGCCGAGAACCTGCACGTGTTCGTGGCGCTGGACTCCGCGGCCGCCGGGCCCTCCGGGGCCGAGCGGGCAAGGGCCGTCGAGGCGGCCCTGGTGGCTGCCGGGGTGCCGGCGGACCACGTCCACCGGGACGGAGCGGGGATCGGTGGCGTCGCCGGGACGCCCGAAGGGGCGGCCGGCACCTGGTAGTCGTGCGCGGGCGGACGCGGCCGTCGTCGGCGGCGCCCGGTCAGGTGCTCCTCCGGGACGCCCCGTCCGGCCACACGACCTCCACGGGAATCCCCCGGCCGCGGGCGAAGGCGACCAGGTGCGCGGTGGCGTCGCTGCCGTCGGACCGGGAACCGTCCCAGACCGCGAGCACCGTCCGGCTCTCGCCGACCACGCACTCGTCGGCGCCGACGCACGCGTCCCGGTCCCCGGGGTCGAAGTCCAGCAGCCGCACGCGGGCGGCCAGGACCAGGAGTTCGCCCACCGCCTGACGGTCGGCCTCGGGCAGGACGGCCGGCACCGCACCGCGCACCGGGAGCAGTACGGTCAGCCTCCGGCCCGCGTCCCGGGCGGCCCTGCCGAAGACCAGCGGCAGCCCCGCCCCGGCGCGTACGAACGCGGCAGTCCCCTCCGTCAGCCGTTCCAGCCGCGCCCTCAGTTCCGTCTCCACCAGTTCGAGGGTGCCGTCACTGAGGTCTTTGTGCCCTACGACCGCGATCACCGCGTGCCTCTCCCACGTGTCCTCGCCCCGCCCGGTCCGGCGGACGCGTCGCATGCCGCGGGCCCGCGCCCCGGTGCCGCCGTCGGGCCGGTCCGCGGCATGCGATGGAAGGCAGTGAATACGCCCGGGCACTCCGGGGGACAGGGCCGAACGGCCCCTGTCGTACGGGCGGTTCCGCCGGGACCGCTCAGCCGATCCGGGCGGCCAGGATCGCGATGTCGTCCGTCTTCCCCTTGCCGAAGGTCTCCAACAGGGTGTCGCAGACCGCTTCGAGCGGGGAGGACGCGCCGGCGAGGGTGCGCTCCAGCGCGGCCAGGCTGTCGTCCAGGTCTTCGCCGGGCACCTCGATCAGACCGTCCGTCAGCAGCAGGAGCGTCGATCCCGCCTCCACCGGATACGGTACGGCCGGCGCGTGCGGAAGGCTGAGTCCCAGCAGCGGACCGTGCTCGGTGAGGTAACGGGTGGAGCCGTCGGGGTACCGCAGCAGCGGCGGGATGTGCCCGGCGTTGGCGACGTGCACGCGACGGCCGCCCGGCTCCACGAGTACCAGACAGACGGTGACGGTGATGGACGGCCTCAGGCGGACGAGCAGGGCGTCCAGCCGGGTGAGCAGGGTCTGTGGATCGTGCCCCTCGATGGCGTACGCGCGCAGGGCGTGGCGTACCTCGCCCATGATCATGGCCGCCTTGAGGGAGTGCCCGGCGACGTCGCCGATGGCCAGGAGCAGACCGGCGGGGGTCTCGATGGCCTCGTAGAAGTCGCCGCCGATCTCCGCGAGGTCGGCGGCCGGTTCGTAGCGGACGGCCATGTCCACCCCCGGCACGTCCGGCAGCCGGTCCGGCAGGAAGGTGCGCTGCAGCGCCAGGACCAGGGCGTGCTCCTCGCTGTGGCTGCGCAGCGCCTCCAGGGCCAGGGCACACGCCTGGGCCAGCTGGGAGAGCAGTTCGCCGTCGTCGGCGCCGACGAGCGTCGCGGCGTCGACGGCGAGCGCGACCGGGGGCCTGCCCCGCTTGGTGCGCGCGAGGACCAGTGCGACCCGGTCGGGGAACACGTCGGCGGGTCCGTCGCCGTCCGGGCAGGTCATCGCCTTCCATTCGGCGCCCGACAGGACGGTGGTCTTCGTCCCGGTCCCGTCCCCGAGGGCGCTCTCCGACAGGAGGTCCAGCAGGCGGGGGTTACCGTGAGCCAGGGTGACCGGCGCCTCCCCGGCTCCGCGCGCGCGACGGGCGGCTCCAGGTTCGTGCCCGGTCGCGAGGTAGACGGTACGGCTGTCGGGGCTGAGGGCGACGGCCACCGCGGGCGAGTACATCAGGGTGGCCGCGCCCTCCGCCGCCTTGCGGGCGAAGGTCTCCCCCTCCCGCGCCGCGTAGACGGCGAGGGTGCTGCTGTTCAGCGCGGCGACCCGGGTCGCGAGCCGCTCGGCCCGGCGGCGGGCGCGGGCGTAGCGGAGCGCGGCGGTAACGGTCGCCAGGAGTTCGTCCGGGGCGATGGGCTCGGTGAGGTAGGCGTCGGCGCCCCGGTGCAGACCCTGGGTACGGTCGCTCACCTCGATCTCGGTGGCGGAGACGTGGATGACGGGCAGATGGGCGGTCCGGGGGTCCGCCTTGATCTGCTCGCACACTTCGAAGCCGCTCATGTCGGGCAGCTTCACGTCGACGATGGCGAGTTCCGGCAGCAGGGAGTCGGGAGACCTCGCGAGGAGGGCGAGACCCTCGGTGCCGTCGGCGGCCTCCACGACCGCGTGCCCGGCCCGCCGAAGCCAACTGCTGACGATGTAGCGGTTGGTGTCGTTGTCGTCGAGCACCATGACCGTGGCCACCGCACTGTCCGGGTGGGGGTGGGGACTCATGTCGTGCCGCCTTCTCCGGCGTCGTGGGGGGTGTGTTCCGGTGCGCCGTGCGGCTCCGCGAAACGGTCGAAGGCCGCGGCGAGCCGCGCGTGGTTCAGGGTGGACTTGTCCAGGACCGCCCGCGCGTGGCGCAGCCGTTCGTGGTCCAGGGTCTCGTCGGCGGCCGAGGTGATGACGACCACCGGGATCCCGACGAGGTCGGGGTCTGCGGCGAGCTCCGCCAGTACCCCGTAGCCGTCCATGTCGGGCATGTGCAGGTCGAGCAGGACCGCGTCGGGGTGTTCCCGGCGGATGGCGTCGACGGCCCGGCTTCCCTCGCCCACCTCCACGACGCGATCGGCGAGCCGGGCGAGGACGGGCCGCAGGGTGGTGCGGAAGACCTCGTCGTCGTCGATGGTGACCAGGAGCGCCAGTTGGGCGGAGCCGGAGGGGCCGTTGCCGGGTTCCTCTCCGGGCGGGGCGGCGGGGAGGCGGACCGTGACCTCGGTGCCCTGTCCCGGGGTGCTGACGAGGACGAGGGTGCCGCCGAGGAGTCCGGTGAGGCGTCGCGCGTAGGGCAGGCCGAGACCGGTCCCGGAGTGTCCGCGCTGGTGCGCGCCGCGGACTTGGTAGAACTCCTCGAATATCTGGTGCTGTTCCTCCGGTGGGATGCCGACGCCGCTGTCGGTGACGGTGAAGACGACCTCCGCGCCGTGTTCGCCGTCGTCGGCCGCCACGTCGAGCCGGACGGTGCCCTCTTCCGTGAACTTCAGCGCGTTGGACAGCAGGTTGCGCAGGACGCGGGTGAGCATGACCTCGTCGCTGACGAGGGTGGTGCCCGGGGCGGGGGCCGCCACCGAGAGCGTGACGCCTTCCCCGGTCGCGTGTCCGCGCAGGGTGCCGTGCAGTTGGCCGAGGGTGGCGCGCAGGTCGACGGGTTCCCAGTGGGGTTCCAGGCGTCCCGACTCGGCTTTGGCGACGTCGAGCAGTTCGTCGACGAGGGCGAGCAGAGTGGCGCCGGAGGCACTGATCATCGAGATCCGCCTGCGTTGTTCCTCGTCGAGGCTCTCCCCGTCGATGTCCAGGAGCAAGCGGGCAAGGCCGACGACGGAGTTCACCGGGGCCCGCAGTTCGTGGCTGACGTTGGCCCAGAACCGGGTCTTCGCCTCGCTCGCGTCGCGCAGTTGGCTCGACTTCTCCTCCAGTTCGGCGTAGAGGGCCACCACTCCGCGGTTGGTCTCCTCCAGTTCCTCGGAGAGTTCGGAGTAGAGAGCCACCACGCCCCGGTTGGTCTCCTCCAGCTCTTCGTTGAGCCGGCGGAGCTCCTCGCGCTGGGCCCGTGTCTCCTCCAGCGCGGCGATCAGGTCGATCGTCTGCGCGCGGGCGTCCTCCAGCTCACTCGACCCCCGGTGCATGTGGAGGACGTCCCTCGCGTGCCGGAGGCTGTCAGGGGTGGTGGCATCGACCGAGAGCTGCTGTTCGATGGTCACGGCCCTTCGCTCCGGGTCGTGCCGGGTGGGTACGAGCCGGGAGGCGGCCGCGATCGACTCGCGCCCCGGACCGGCTCCGTCCCGCCAGAGGACGACGACCCGGAGCAGTGGCGACGCTCCGGGCACCGTGCCGAAGGTGACCCTGAGTTCGGAGGTACCGAGAACGTCCCGGCCCAGTTCGCTGAGGGCGGTGGCCAGGCGGACCTGGTCCTGGCGTTCCACCCCCAGGGCTTCGGCGACGGCCTTGCCGCTGCGCCGGAGCACGAAGACGTCCTGCTCGGTGGAGAGGGTGATGGTGGCCAGCGCCCCGGTGGGATGCGTCACCATGCCCCCTTGGCGACCGCGACACCGGCGTCGTCGCGGCGCACCCCGGCCTCGCGCAGCAGCTGGGCCGCGGCGACGAGCGGGGAGTGGGCGAGCAGACCGGGCAGTGCCGAGGGCCGCCAGCGCTCGGTGAGCCCGTCGGAGTGCATGATCACGGCGCTGTCCCGGGGCAGTTCCTGGTGGACGGTACGGAGGGTGGGGAGCTGATGGCCGACGATGCCCGGCGCCGACGGCAGGGAGCGCCGGGTGTTCGTGGCGGGGTCGACGACGAAGGTGCTGACGTTCCCCACCCCGCAGAACGACACGGTGCGCGCGTCCGGGTCGATGCGCACGACGGCGACCGCGCCGCCGCGTCCGCCGCGCAACGCGGTGTGGATGTCCCGCATCACTCCGTCCGGGGTGTGCGCGCGTGGGTCCCGCAGTGAGTCAACCGCCAGTCACACCCTGGATATAGGAGTAGTGGAATGCGAATCACCCGCAACGTCGCAGGTCGACGCCGTAGAGC
>NZ_JBSFVR010000305.1:0-8970 GCF_053592415.1 Streptomyces sp. NPDC002690
CGTCGCTCGCCGTCGACCTGGCGGCCGAAAGCGGGCTGACCCTGGTCGGTTTCCTGCGGGGGCCGTCGATGAACGTGTACGCGGGCGAGCACCGGCCGAACTCGACCAGCTCCTAGCTTGAGTTTCAACCTCTGCGGGTGCGTTGCTCGACATGGCAGGGGCGAAACTGGCCGGTCAGGCCTTCTGGCGGCCGATCGGGCAGTGAGCGGTAGGCGGGTTGAGGAACACCGGCAATGCACAGGCCCGCCCTACTGGTGTTGCGTAACCTCTCCGGTACTCAGCCGCAGAGCGAGCCTGGCTCGGGGCGCCGTCGTTGCCCCTCAGGGGTGAAGGTGAAGGCTTCATCAAAGGGTGCGTCTGCGAAGCGGACAGCAAGCAGAACCGGTTCGTCGAGCTCGGGCCATGCGGACTCGGCTGCCGTGGTGCTGCCATTCCAGAGATGGAAGAAGACCATGGGCTCCTCGCGGTCTTCTCCCAAGTAGCCCAACGTCTTGCTGTACAGGGGGCTGGTCCCTCCGCACAGGATGGACGGGGGGCCGAACTCGGCGAGGACGTCTGCCCACGAGCGGTCCGCCTGCGCCCACGGGCGCACTCTTGCCCGCAGCGCGTGATGCTCGTCAGCCGGCAGAAGGCGATCGGGCCGGAGCCAGCCGCGGCGGTGCGCGAACTCGGCGTAGACCGAGGCGACGCAGTTCTGGTCGTAGCCTCCCGGCATCAACTCCTCGAACATGCCGCCCAAACCGGTGCTGCTCCCGGCCCCTCGGCTCGCCCAGGAACGCTGCTCTTCAGCCCATACCTCGGGCCGGCGTTCCACGAACAGCAGGTGATCCACCAGCATCCACAGCGCAGCGTCATGCTGCGAGAACGTGCCAGGACGCCGGAGAGCAGAGTTCAACTGCTCAACGAGATAGGTGTGTATCTCGTCGGCACCCGCGAGTGATCCAGTGGAGGACATCTAAAGAGTGTGCCCCGCCCCTTCGCCCCGGCGCCATAAGAACAGGCAGAGGTAAAAACTCAACCTTCTAGTGGGTGTTCGCGGCGATCGTCCGGCTGTGCACGACCTCCTGCTCCCACCGGTCCTCCGGTTGGGTGTGCAGCCGCCAGTAGTGCTCGGCGATCGTGTCCGGGTCGAAGGAGGTGCCCGGCACCACGGGCCCGTCCACGGTCACGGAGGCGACATGGACGCCCCGGGAGCCGTACTCCAGACCGAGCAGGTGCACCAGGGTCCGTACCCCGGCCTTGCCGAGGGAGAGGCTGACCCACCCGGGCTTCGGTTCGGGCATTCCGCCGGTGACGAGGAAGGTGCCGCGCCCGCGCTCCGCCATGCCCGGCGCGACGTGGGCGGCGGTGGTGAGCGCGCCACCGACGTTGACGGCCCAGGCGTCGAGCTGGCCGAGGGCCGAGAGCTCACCCGGTGCGTCCGATCTGATGATCGCCGCGTTGTACACCACCACGTCTGCCGGGCCGAACTCGTGGGCCGCCGCGTCCAGGGCGGCGCGCAGTCCGCCCTCGTCGGTGGCGTCGGCCGCCAGCGTGAGCACCGGGCCGCCGTCGGCCGGAATCGTCTGGGCGGCGGCCTTCAGCGTCCCCTCGCCGCGTGCGAGGAGCGCCACCGGCAGACCCTCCCGCGCGAACCTGCGGGCGATCGCCGCGCCGATTCCCGTACCCGCTCCGACGACGACTGCTCCGGACATGCCGATCTCCCCAACTCGCTCTGCGTTCGGTGACAATGAGGACGGTAGGACCTCACACCGGTGTGAAGGTCAAGTCGGTCGACGGCACGAGGCCCACGACCCGGCGGCAGGGGGAGGATCATGCGGATCGGTGACCTGGCCGAGGCGACCGGGGTGAACAGGCGGCTTCTGCGTTACTACGAGGAGCAGGGCCTGCTGCGCCCGCGACGGCTCGCGAACGGCTACCGCGACTACGACGACGGGGACGTCGTGGCGGTGCGCAGCATCCGCTACCTCCTCGCGGGCGGCCTGCCCACCTCGATGATCGCCGGGCTGATGCACTGCGTGCACGCCGAGGACGACCGGCTCGTCCCGTCCGGCTGCCGGGGCATGGTCTCCGCGCTGCAGCGCGAAACCGCCCGGGTGGCCGAGGCGATCGCCGGCCTCCGGGCCTCCCAGGAGGCACTCGACACCATGCTCGCCGCCGCCGTGCGCAAGCTCGGCGAGTGACCCGGCGTCCTCGCCGGTCGGCCAGGGCCTCCGTCGTTCATGCCGAAGACGACGGGCATGTGCCCGGAGGTGGCAGGGCTCCGGGCACTTGGGTGATGGGCCTTCACGTATGACGGGCCTTCACGGATGACGGATTCTTGTGGTGACGTAATTCCGCGGTGACGGACCTTCGTGGATGACGGTCGGGCGCGTTACAGGATTTCGATGGCGTCAACCTTCGGAGGCCGGTTCGGGAAGGTGATCTCGTGCCAACGCTCGATCTTCACCGAATCGCCGTTCGCGTCGCTGTAGATCAGGTCGTTGTTCCCTGTGGAAATCTTGTCGATCCACCATCCTCCGAAGGATGTCCTGCCGCGGTTCGCGTAACAGTCGACGCTGGTGTTTCCGAAACTGTCGTGCGACCAGATCTTCAGGAAATTCTCGCCGGCGCGGCAGGGGATGTGGTCGATGGCGTAGGCGTTACCAGGCATGACGACGGCGAACATGGCCGTCGCGGCGCATGCCACGAACGCTGTACGTGCCGTCTTCTTCATTTTCGAGACCACGGTTTTCTCCCTCTGTTCGTGCACTGGACCTGTGAATTTCTGTTCGCGAGGCGTCGGGGATGTTTTGCATGGTGATAGGAATCCTTCGGTGGATTCTTGTCCGTCTCGCCCCGTGATACGCGAAAGATGATGTCGCGTGATTGCGGCACGTGGCAATCCCGCCCGGGCTGTGCGACTGGAATGCGATCTCGAATGTCCAGATCGAGGGATTTTGCGATATCCGGGAAAACGGAAAGTGCTATGAGTTCCCGTGGGGTGGCGCGTGCCCGTGGGGTGGCGCGGTGCTCGTGTGCCCGGTCGTCCCGCTCCGGGAGCCCTGCTGTCGGAGTTCGGTGTCCACCCCGTACGCGGATGCTCCTCCGCCCTGCCGGGCAACCCTTAGTCTGCTGATCCAAGAGGCGTGGACGCGGGCGACGGAGGAAGCGGATGCGGCGTGTGGTGCGGGGCTTCTGGGGCCCACGGGTGGAGTCCGTGGAAGAGCTTTCCGGGCGTTGGGAGACGACGCTCCATCAGGTCGCCGCGCTGCTCGGGGGCGCGACCGGGTCCCCGTGGGCGTGGCGGCGCGTCCGGGCATCCGGCGCGGACGATGCCCCGCTCACCCCGGGACGGGAGCCGCTGGCGGAGGTCTTGCGCGAGGCGCGTACCGCCGACGACTGGTCGGACCGGGTCGGCACGGGACTCCGGCTGATCGCCGTACCGGAAGCGGGAGTCCGGGTGGAGATCAGCGGACTGGCCGGTGGCGCGCCGGAGTTCCTGCTCCAGTCCGTGGTGGTGGCGGTCGACGCGCCGGACGGAGTCGACGTGCCCGAGGCGGAGTTGCTCGCCGCCCTGGCGCGCGCCTGGGGCCCGGACTTCGGTGACGTCAGCGACGACGACCTCCTCGACGCCCTGGAGGACGAGGCCGGTCACACGGTCGGTGACCCGGTCGTCGGCAGGTACGGCTACCTCTCGCCCGCCCGGGCGGCCCTGGTCCCGGCCGGACTTGGGGCGGGGCGGGAGGGGTTGCCCGGCGGAGGCGTTCTGCTCGCCCTGGGCGGTACGGCTGAGGTGGTCGAGGCGTACGGCGCGCTGAGCGCGGCCGGCGCGCTCCGGCCGCTGCCCCGTCCGCTCGACCGGGCCGTGCTGTGAGCGTCTGCGCCGGGGAGCCCTTCGACGCCGGGCGGGCCGTGGCCGAGGTGACGGCGCTGGCGGCGGGGCCCGTACCCCAGGCGGGCCCCACCGTCGGTGAGGCGGACCCGGAGACAGGGGAGTGGCGGGCCACCACCGGGGAGGGGTTCCGGATCGTCCCGCTCTGGGAGGGCGACGGCCTCACGGGGGTGTACGGGAGCGACTGGACCGATGCGGAAGGCGCCGCACAGCGCCAACTTGAAGCGCTGGTGGCGGAATTGGACGTCAGGTGGGGGCCGCACGGCCGGGTGGCCATGCACCCCGCGCTGTTCCGGCGCCAGGCGGGATCCCCCCTGCCCCCGCTCCACGCGGCGCTGCTCGGTCAGGACTGTTACGGCGACCTCCGCGTCTGGGGGCCGCTGCCCGGCCGAGACCGCTGGGTGGGAGTGAGTGTCGGCCACAGCGACGGGGATGCCCCGCTCGTGATGGTCGCGCTGGTCAGCGCCGCGCCCGTTGTCGAGATGGACCAGGACTGCGGCTGATCGCGTCCGGCGGTCTCAGAGCCGGGCGCGCTTCAGCGCCATGTGCAGCAGCAGCCGGTCCTCGCCGTCGCCGAGGTCGAGCCCGGTGAGCTGCTGGACCCGGGAGAGCCGGTAGTACAGGGTCTGGCGGTGGATGCCCAGCTCGGCCGCCGTCCGGCTCGCCTGCCCCGCGAAGTCGAGGAAGGTCTCCGCCGTGCGGGCCAGCTCCGCGTGGACCGGGGTCAGCAGCGCGACCACCGAGGGGTCGGGCCCCGCGGGGGCGTGGGGCAGGGCGGTCAGCAGGCGGTACGGGCCGATGTGGGACCACCGGGCGACCGGGCCGAGACGGGGTTCGGCCGCCGCCGCGCGGGCCGCCGACACCGCCTCGCGCCAGGCGTCGGCCAGCTCGCCCAGGCCTCGGCGTGCCACGGCCACCCCCGCGGTCGCGGTCCCGCCCGCCGCGGTACGCAGCCGTTCGGCCGCCGTGTCCGCCGGGCCGGGGGTGTCCGGGGAGCGCAGCCGGACGAGCGCGGCCAGGCAGAGCGCGTCGCGCCCGGCCGGCGAGGCGACCACCGTGAGCGCCGCCGCCGAGGGGACCGTACGCGCCGACGGGGTGTCGTCCGCCGTCCACGGGGAGACGCAGACCACCGCGTGCAGGCCGTCGGCGTCCGCGCCCAGCGCTTCCCGGAGCGCGGTCAGCGCCATGTCCCGCTGCCAGCCCTGTCCCGCCGTGAGGGCCGCGCCCAGCTCGCGGGAGAGGTCCGCGCCCGCCCGGGCCTCGTCGGCGAGGAGCGCCCCGATCCGGTCCGCCACCTCCATGGCGGCGGCAAGCCGTTCGTCGGCCGGGCCGGGCTCGGCGTCCAGCAGCCAGACGTAACCGAGCACCACACCCCGGTGGCGTACCGGCAGGCAGATCCGGCTGAGGTGGACCCCGGCTTCCGGGCCCGCCGGAATGCGGACCGGGCCGGTGGCGCGGGTGATGCCGAAGCCCTCGAAGAAGGCGCGGACCGCCGGGGTGGAGCGACGGGTCAGGATCGACCGGGTACGGACCGGGTCCATGGCGGAGTCGTCGTCGCTGTCGTGCACGCCGAAGGCGATCAGGCCGAAGTCGCGGTTCTCCAGGGTGGCGGGTGCGCTCAGCAGTCCGGAGATCTCGTCGACGAGTTCCTGGTAGTCGCCTTTCATTCCGCCATTCTCGCACCCTTCAGACAGATGTATGAGGCGGCGGACGCGGATGCGTGACAGCTGTCGATGGCACACGTTCGGTGCAATCCATAGATTTCACCGTGGTTCTCCGTGCTGTCATGGTCCGGACCGGTTCGAAGGTTTTCGCCCGGCTCCAGGACATGCGGCCGCCCCCGCAGTCGTCCCGTCGTCCGTCAGTACTTTCGTGGAGGTGCCCCGTGCTGGGTCCCGTGATTCTCGCCGCGTCGCGCAGCGACCGGATGCGCCGGTTCATCTCGGCCGCACCGGGCACCAAGCAGGTCGTCGACCGCTTCATCGCCGGTGAGAACGTCGACCACGTCCTCCCGGTCGTCCAGGAATCCGTCGGCAAGGGCCTGGAGCTCACTCTCGACGTGGTCGGCGAGGACATCACCACGCCCGCCGAGGCCGCCGCCGCCCGCGACGCCTACCTGGAGCTGGTCGGACGCCTGAAGGACCTGGGCTTCGGCACCAAGGCCGAGATGTCCGTCAAGCTCTCGATGTTCGGCCAGGCGCTGGAGAACGGCCACGAGCTGGCACTCGCCAACGTCCGCCCGGTCGTCGAGGCCGCCGCCGCCATCGGCACCACGGTCACCCTGGACGCCGAGGACCACACCACCCTCGACTCGATGTTCGCCATTCACGAGGAGCTGCGGAAGGACTTCCCGCAGACCGGCTGCGTCATCCAGGCGTACCTGTTCCGCACCGAGGACGACGCCCGCCGCCTCGCCGCCGCGGGCAGCCGCGTGCGTATCGTGAAGGGTGCGTACAAGGAGCCCGCCTCCGTCGCGTACCAGGACAAGGCCGAGATCGACAAGGCGTACGTCCGCATCATGAAGATCCTCATGGAGGGCGACGGCTACCCGATGATCGGGTCGCACGACCCGCGTCTCGTCGCCATCGCCCAGGAACTCGGCCGCCAGGCCGGCCGCAAGCTGGACGAGTACGAGTTCCAGATGCTCTACGGCATCCGCAGCGACGAGCACGTCCGCCTCGCCGCGGAGGGCCACCGCATGCGTGTCTACACCGCGTACGGCACCGACTGGTACGGCTACTTCATGCGCCGCCTCGCGGAGAAGCCGGCCAACCTCCTCTTCTTCGCGCGCTCCATCCTCACCAAGGGCTGATCTCGCCCCGGCGATCCCCATCCCGACGAACCAAGGAGACAAGGCACTCATGGATGCTGTCACCCAGGTCCCCGCGCCGGTCAACGAGCCGGTCCACTCCTACGCCCCGGGTACTCCCGAGCGCGCCCGCTTGGAGGCGAAGCTCAAGGAGCTCGGCGAGAACCCGATCGACCTCCCGATGACCATCGGTGGCGAGAAGCGGATGGGCGGCGGCGCCCGCGTCGACGTCGTGCAGCCGCACAACCACCGGTCCGTCATCGGTACCTTCGCCGGCGCCACCGAGCAGGACGCCCAGGACGCGATCGACGCCGCGCTCGCCGCCGCCCCGGCCTGGCGCGCGATGGCCTTCGACGACCGCGCCGCGATCATCCTGCGCGCCGCCGAGCTGCTCTCCGGCCCGTGGCGCGAGACGATGGCCGCCTCCACGATGCTCGGCCAGGGCAAGACCGCCCAGCAGGCCGAGATCGACACCCCCTGCGAGCTCGTCGACTTCTGGCGCTTCAACGTGCACTACGCGCGCCAGATCCTCGCCGAGCAGCCGCCGGCCAACTCCACCGGCGTGTGGAACCGCATGGACCACCGCCCGCTGGAGGGCTTCGTCTACGCGATCACCCCCTTCAACTTCACCGCCATCGCGGGCAACCTGCCGACCGCCCCGGCGCTCATGGGCAACGTCGTCGTGTGGAAGCCGTCCCCGACGCAGACCCACGCCGCCGTGCTGCTGATGCAGCTCCTGGAAGAGGCCGGTCTGCCCAAGGGCGTCATCAACCTGGTCACCGGCGACGGCATCGCCGTCTCCGAGGTCGCGCTGAACCACCGCGACCTGGCCGGAATCCACTTCACCGGCTCGACCCCCACCTTCCAGCACCTGTGGAAGACGGTCGGCAACAACATCGCCAACTACCGCACCTACCCGCGGCTCGTCGGCGAGACCGGTGGCAAGGACTTCGTCGTCGCCCACCCGTCGGCCGACCAGGCCGTACTGAAGACCGCGCTGACCCGCGGCTCCTTCGAGTACCAGGGCCAGAAGTGCTCGGCGTCCTCGCGCGCCTACGTCCCGGCCTCCATCTGGAACTCCGGTTTCAAGGAGAAGTTCGCGGCCGAGGTCGACGCCATCACCATGGGCGACGTCACCGACCTCTCGCACTTCATGGGCGCCGTCATCGACGAGCGCTCGTTCGCGAAGAACAAGGCCGCCATCGACCGCGCCGCCGCCGACCCGACGTGCACGATCGTCGCGGGCGGCACCTACGACGACTCGGTGGGCTACTTCGTCCGCCCGACCGTCATCGAGTGCACCGACCCGGAGAACGAGGTCTTCACGACCGAGTACTTCGGCCCGATCCTCGCCGTCCACGTGTACGAGGACGACAACTACGACGCGATGCTGGACCAGATGGAGTCGGTCTCCGACTACGCCCTGACCGGTTCCGTCATCGCGGGCGACCGCGCCGCCGCGGCCCACACGATGGAGAAGCTCCGCTACGCGGCGGGCAACTTCTACATCAACGACAAGTCGACCGGTGCCGTCGTCGGCCAGCAGCCCTTCGGCGGCGGTCGCGCCTCGGGTACGAACGACAAGGCCGGCGCCCCGCAGAACCTGCAGCGCTGGACGCTGACCCGCGCCATCAAGGAGACGCTGGTCCCGCCGACCGAGTACACCTACCCTCACCAGGGCTGACGCCCGCCGGGACGTCGGCCGGCCCCCGGGCCGTGTCCGGCGATTCCCGCCCAGAACCCCGCCCCTGTCCGGCACCCCCCCTGCCGGACGGGGGCGGTCTGCGTTCCGCCGGACGCGGACCGGACGCGGACCGGGCGCGGACCGGGCGCGGACCGGGCCTACGCGACCGCGCTCCGGATGCCGAGAGCGAGGAGCACCGCCGACGTGGTCCTGACGGCCACCCGCTCGAAGCGTGGTTTCCGCAGGGCCCGCGACGCGCGCCGGACGAGGAAGGTCCAGGCGAGGAGCCAGAGCGCGACCAGCAGCGCGTGGGCGGTGGCCAGCGCGAGGATCTGGCCGCCGAAAGACCTGTGGGGTGCGATGAACTGGGGGACCAGGGTCAGGTAGACGGAAGCCGCCTTCGGGTTGAGGACGTTGGCGAGCATCGCCTGCGCGTAGACGGAGCCCGGCTGTCCCGTCGGGCGCCGGCGGGAGGCGGAGGCGGTCTTGGCGTGGCGTTCCGCCGAGGCCTCCTGCTGAGCCTGCCGGTGAGCGTCGTGCTCTTCACGCTCGTGGTCACCACGGTCTCGCTGAGCGCCGGTCTGATGGTCACCTTCCTCGGCA
>NZ_JBSFVR010000306.1:0-8934 GCF_053592415.1 Streptomyces sp. NPDC002690
AGGCCGCCGCTGACCAGCCAGGTGCTCAGCAGCATCACGACCACGGCGACCACCTGTTGACGGATGATCAGTCCGAGCAGGCAGCCCCACAGGGCGCCCGCCACGACGACCCCCATCACGCCGAGCAGCGTCCAGGTCGCCTCCCGCGTCCACTGCGGTCCGAAGTCCTGACCGGCCAGGAAGACCCACGGGCTGACGGCCGCCAGGATTCCGGCCCCTGCGGCGAACACCGCGCCGGTGGCCGCGGCGACCGTGAGCTTCGCACCGAGCACCCGCAGGCGGCTGCCGCCGAGCAGTGTCGTCCGCATGATCGAGCCGCTGGAGAACTCGCGGGTCACCGCGAGCATGGTGGCGAGCGCGGCGACCAGCTCCACCATGAACCAGCCCTGCACCAGGGACGCGGTGGTCTGCTCCACGGTGGTGGTGCCCTGCTCCAGCTCGTCCAGCGCCTGGGTGAGGAACCCGGCGTCGGCGAGGACGCAGAGCAGCGTTGCCGCGAGGGCCAGCGCCCACCAGGCCTTGCCGGTCCACACCTTCTGCCATTCGGAGGCGATGAGATCACGCATGGCTGGGCTCCTTGCCCGCGGTGCCGGCGAGTTCGAAGAAGCGGTCCTCCAGGCTCACCGAGCCGTGCCGGGTGAGATCCGCCGCCGTTCCGCTGTACCGCAGGGTGCGTTGCAGGATGACGATGTCGTCGGCGATCTGCTCGACCTCGGCGAGCAGGTGGCTGGAGAGCAGTACGGTCCGGCCCTCGTCGGCGAGGGACCGCAGGAACTCCCGCAGCCACCGGATGCCGTCCGGGTCGAGGCCGTTGGCCGGTTCGTCGAGGATGAGAAGCTCCGGGTCGGCGAGCAACGCCGTTGCCAGTGCGTGGCGTTGGCGCATTCCGGTGGAGTAGCCGCGCAGTTTGCGGTGCGCGTCGCCCGCCAGGCCCACGCGCTCCAGGACCTCGTCCACCCGCTTCCCGCCCAGCCCCAGCGCGCTGGCCCAGACCCGGAGGTCGCCCCGCCCTGTGGCCGCGTTGGACGGGCCGATGCCGTCCATGGAGACGCCCACCCGGTGTGCGGCGCGTGGGAGTTCGGCGTACGGCAGGCCGAGGACGGTGGCGCGTCCGGCGGTGGGCCGGGCGAGGCCCAGCAGCATGCGCAGGGTCGTCGTCTTGCCGGCCCCGTTGCGTCCGAGGAGTCCCACGACCCTGCCGGACGCGACCCGGAAGGACACGTCCTCGACGGCGGTCAGCTCGCCGTACCGCTTGGTGAGGCCCTCGACCTCGACTACGTCGGTCATGGTCAGGCCCTCCCCCGGGCGCGGAGGTAGAGGCCGAAGCCGGCGATCGTCAGCAGCTCGACGCCCACGCAGACCAGCAGGGCGACGGTCCGCGTACGGCCGCCGGTGAGTGCCGAGACGATGCCGGGGGCAGCCATGAAGACGACGAGCCAGCAGCCCGCGAGGGCCCACGGAAAGCCGCGGGAAGCAGCCTGGGACATGGAGGGAACTCTCCTTCGGTCGTGCGGGTCCTGCGCTTCGGATCAAAGGGGGCGGCCCGCCGGTGCGTCGCCGTCGGCGCGGTGCGGGGCGGACCGGAGCGAGTGCGGGAGGGCCGCCGAGGCGGGCGCGGAGTCGTCCGGCGCGTACGGGGGCATACTCGGAGATACGGGAGCGGTGCGCCGCCGCGCCGGGGGTCGCCCGGGCACGGCGGCACGGCGAGCGCCGCACGTAGCATCTGGCCGGGGCCCTGTTCCGGATGCACTAGGCCTGCATCCGGAACAGGGACACCCGTGGCGTGCCGGACCGGTCAGGTCGCGACGACGACCGAGGTGATGACCAGCGAGGCGTAGGTGGTGCTGACGGCCGCCGACACTCCGAAGCTGACCAGGAAGCTGTTCCACCAGTCGGGGGCGTCCATGCCCTCCAGCTCCTCCATGTCCAGTTCCTGCATGGCCAGTTCGAGGGCCGAGTTGTTGTTCTCCTGCATAGCTTTCACCTCATTCTGTGTGTGTACCGCGTGGGTCGTACGGGTTACCGCTCGGCGGGTGGCGGCCCGGTGGGGCCGGACCCGGGAGTGGATCAGGTGGCCAGCGTGATCAGCGAGACGTAGGAAACGACCGCGCCCGCGCTGAGACCGCCGACGAAGCTGAGGACGTCGCTCCAGCCGAAGGGCGCGTCGAGCGCCTCCAGCTCCTGCATGTCCAGCTCGTGCGCCTCCAGCTCCTGAAGAGCCAGCTCCAGAGGGGCCTTGGTGTCCGTGTTCTGCATGGGTTCTCCTCCTTCCGGGATGTTGCTACCGGTGGTGCGTCCGCCGACGGGTGCCGGCGGAAGTCTGTGGGTGTGCGGCCTCCACCGCGGGTGCCGCCCGGGGACGGGGCTCACCGCGGGGCCGGCTCAGGACGGGACGGGGACGCGTACCGCCTCCGACAGGGCGGCCCGGACGTCGGGCAGGGCGAGCGCGCCGAGGGTCGGCAGCCCGTCGCCCCAGGCCCGCATGGTGGCGCGGGCCACCTCGGCGGTCCGCTCGGGCGTCGCGTGGAGGTCCCGGGCGATGGACCAGTCGTCCAGCAGGGCGGTGATGCCCGCGACGGGGTCCTCGGGCGTCGGCACCGACCGGCCGTCCGCGACCGCCCGCCAGAGCCGGGCGAGCCGGGACGCGGAACCCCAGCGGGTGTCGCCGTCCGCGATCCGCCGCCACAGGGGCGGCAGCAGGGCGGCGGCGGCCGTCATCTTGCGGACCCCGAGAGCGGTGGAGAGTTCGTTGGCGAGGTACCAGCCCTTGCAGGCGGCGGGTTCCCGGCCCAGGTTGAGCCACTGCTGATGGCTCAGCCCGCTCAGCTTGGCGATCTCCAGGCGCAGGGTGTCGTCGGCCTCGCCCCCGGTCGCCCGCGCAGCCGCCACCCGGTCGCCGAGGCCCACGAGGAGCCCCAGCAGCGTCCGCGCGAAGGCGTCCTCGACCGGGAGTTCCCGCAGGTCGCCGGCGTACATCCCGGAGAGCCGGAAGAGGACCTCCAGCACCCCTTCGGCGAGGAGTGCGAGCGGAAGGGTCCGGGTGGCGGCCGGATCGTAGACCGCCACCTCGGGCTGGAGCCCGTTGCCCAGCACCAGCCGTTTCCCGGTGGGCGTGGCCAGGCAGACCGCGCCGCTCAGCTCGCTGCCGGTGCCCACCGTCGTCGGTACGCAGACGAGCGGCAGGCGCGGCACGGACCCCGCCGACAGCAGGATCAGCCCGCTGCGGTGCCGGACCGCCAGCCGGTCGCGCACGTCCGGGTCGGAGCGCAGCAGGACCGCGAGTTTCGCCTGGTCGAGGAGGGAACCGCCGCCCACCGCGACCACCAGGTCGCTGCCGGCCAGCCGTCCGGCGAGCTCCTGGACGCTGTCCAGGTCGCCGGGTCCGGTGAGGACGTCCAGCTCGGTGTCCCAGCCCGCCCAGACCGCCCGCTCCCGCACCCGGGCCACCGCCTCGCCCCCGGCGACGGCTGCGTCCACGAGGACGGTGAGGCGCCGGCCCTCGTGCTGGGGCAGCCACTTGGACAGACCGTCCAGGCCGTACGCCACCCGGGTCATCGGGTGCCTGCTGAGGCTCCAGACCACCTCCATCAGACCGCCCCCGTCCCCGCGCCGACCGCCGCCGAGTCCGTCAGGGGGGCAGCCGCCGTGTGCGCGTCGATACCGACCCGGATGCGGCGCAGGAGTTCGTCGAGGTCCTCGTCCGTGTAGGTCAGCGCGGGCAGGATCTGCACCCCGGACACGCTGGGGTGGACCAGCGCGCCGGCCCGCCGGATCGCCGCGACCAGCGCGGGGACCTCGCCCTGCGGCAGCGGTACGTCGTCGCCGCCTGACCCGCCGGCGGAGAGCCGGATCGACCGGAAGCAGCCCGCTCCGGTGGTCGCGCTCACCCGGGGGTGACCGGCCACCAGCGCGTCCAGCGCGGTGTCCAGCCGTGCCGAGAGGCGGCGGGCCGAGGCGACCGCGTCCAGCCGGCGCATCTCGGCGAGGGTGGCGGAGATCGCCGCGCAGGTCACCGGGGTGCCCGCCTGGGTCTCCCCGTGGACCAGCACGTCCCCCGAGGCGTCGAAGGGTTCGGCCACCGCCCCGGACACCAGGACCGCCGCCGCCGCACTCGTCCCGTTGGTCAGCCCCTTCGACGTGATCAGCACGTCCGGGGGAGCGGGCCACCGCTGGGAGGCGAACAGGCTGCCGGTGCGCCCGAATCCGGTGGCCACCTCGTCGGCGACCAGCAGGAACCCGTGCTTCTCGCGGAGCTCCAGCAGGGTTTCGACGTAAGCGGGGGTCAGCGCCACCGCGCCCGTGCCGAGCACCGGCTCGACCACCACGGCGGCGATCTGCGAGCCCTGCCGGGCGGCCAGCGCACGGATCTCCTCCGGGGCGTTCGGCGACACGTGCCGGATCAGTCGCTGGTCGACCCCGTACACCGGCTGCCCCAGGTTCTCGCCGGTGAGCGCGAACCCGCCGAAGGTCAGACCGTGATAGCTGTCGCGGAGCCCCACCACCAGCTTGCGCTGCCCCTGGCCGCGCAGTGCGTGGTGGTGCCGCGCGAGCTTCATCACCAGGTCGTTGGCGGCGCCGCCGGAGGTGGAGAAGATCACCCGCGCGTAACTGTCCTCGCCGGCCGCCTCCACCAACTCCCGCGCCGCGCGCCGGGCGTAGACGTTCTCGTAGCGGAAGACCGAGAGGTAGGAGGCGTCCCGCAGCGCGGCGGCGCAGGCCTCGGCGACCGCCTCGTTGCCGTAGCCGAGGTTCGCGTTCCACAGTCCGCTGGTGCCGCAGAGGAGTTCGCGGCCGTCCAGGAAGCGGACCCGCACACCGTGCGCGGAGACCGTGCACAGCTCGTCGTCGCCGTGCAGCGCGGGGGCCTGGAGAGAGGGCCAGAGTTCGCTTCCCATCACACGGCCTTCGCTTCCATCAGGACGTCACGGTGTCTGGGACCACTCGCGGGAAGGGTGTGCCGGGCGGTGATCCGCAGCCCGGCGTCCGTGAGTTCGCGCTCCAGCGCGAGGGCCGGCAGGACCCGGATCGACGTGGTGAGCACCTCGATCCGGTCGGCCTCCCGGGCTTCCGCCGCGGGCGGCAGGATCGTGACGCGCCGAGCGGGTGCGCCCTCGGGCCAGTGCTCGATCATCCGGTACCGCCGGCCACTGGCTCCCTGGCCCTCGATGTCGAGGTCGGTGGCGAGGGCGGGACCGTCCTCCGGCTCCACCATGTCCACGGTGGAGAACAGGAACTTCCCCCCGGGGGCGAGATGGGCCCGCACGGCGGCGAACAGTCCGGCCCGGCCCTCGTCGTCGAGTAGCGACACGGAGGTGGTGCCGAGCACCACCAGCCCGAAGGTTCGGCCCAGGTCGAAGGCGGCCATGTCGCCCTGTACGGGTACGCAGCGCGCCCGTACCCCCGCCGGAGCCGACGCGAGGCGCTCCCGCAGCAGGTCCAGCATTCCGGCGTTGAGCTCCAGCGCCGTCACCTCGCGGCCCAGCGCGAGCAGCGGCATGGTCAACCTGCCCGACCCCGAGGCGAGTTCCAGTACCGGGCCGGTCATTGCCCGTGCCACCCGCAGCACTTCGCGGATCTCGCTGGTGTCGGCCGCCGCGAGGTCGTGGTAGACGGGGGCGCCGACCGCGTCGTAGAGGTCGTGCAGCACCACCCGGTCGCCGTACCCGGCCAGCACCTCGCCGGCAAGTCCGGGTGGGTACACCGGAGTCGTAGTCGTCGCTGTCGTGGTCACGCGCCGGTCACCTCCGCCGGGGAGGCGTCGGACGCCGCCTCCGGGAGCAGCGGGACGCCCCGCTCGGCGAAGAAGGCCAGCACCGCCGTCACGGCGGCCTCGGTCAGCGGGGCCGGTGCGTCCTCTCCCGCCTCGGCGCGCGCGTGCTCCAGCGCCGCCCCGGGGGAACCGTGCACCAGCAGCCGCTCGGCGACCCCGGCCGCGGGGCGGCCGAGCCGGAACGTCCGGTCGTGCCCCGGCACGCGCACGTACGCCGCCTCCGGAGTCCAGGCCAGAAAGGGCGCACGCGGGTCGTCGGCGTCGCACGGGCCGTCGACCGACTCCAGCGAGGGCACCAGCCGCCCGCCGAACCCGGAGACCCGCACATCGGTGACCCCGTGCACATGGAGGTCGCGCAGCACGTCCAGGGCGGCCATGTACCGCGCCAGCCACGGGCGTTCGGCAGTCTGCGCGGCGCGTACGCTCTCCGGCACGGCGGTGGTGAGGGAGAGCGGGGCGCCGGTCGCGTCCTCGGCGGCGAGCTCGGCCCACCGGGCGTCCAGCGTGGCGGCCGAGTCGCCCGCGGTGCCCAGCCGGGCGCCCTGCGGGGACACCGACACGCCACCGTCCGCGGCCACCCAGAGCCGGGTGCCGGGTCCGTCGCCGCTCTCGCCGCTGCCCAGCGCGGGAAGGTCCGCGAGCTGGACCGCGGGGCTCACCGCGAAGGCGGCGAACTCCCCCTCCAGTCGGGCCCGGTCGGCGTCCGCGAGGAACGCCTCGAAGTCCGCCTCACCGGCGACCCTCACGAGGGTGGTGCCCAGCAGGGACATGTACGGGCTGGTGCCGTAGTCCTGTACCTGGAGGAAGAGGGCGCCGCCGATCGAGGCGTCGCCGCCCGGCTCGCTGAGCGAGCCCTCGAAGTCCACCACGACGGCGCCCGACCCGTGGGTGCTCCCGTCGCCCTCTCCGGGCGCGTCGCCGGTGTCCCCCGTACCGCCGGGCTCGGCGAAGTCCGCCGCCTCGCGCGGTACGAGCACCAGGGACCGGGGGCCGACGACGTCCGAGGCGAGCAGCGCCGGCAGATGTGCGGCGTCCTCCAGGACCACGGTCGCGGTGCCGCCACCCGGGGTGTCGCCCAGCAGGCGGCGTCCGGTGACCCAGGACCGCAGATGCAGACCGGCACGGCCGATCAGAGCCTCATGCACGGGTTTCCCTCCGATCGGCGCCGACCGCCGTGAGAATTTTCCGCAGATCCTCCATGGCGGCCTTCGGGCCATGGAGATTGGCCACGCCGGTCAGATTGAGGACGATTTCGTCCACCCCGGCAAGGCGGTATTCGTCGAGCTGTTTGGTGACGCTCTCGATGTCCCCGTGAATGAACGCACCGGCATCGGCCATGAGTCGTCCCGCCGATTTCGGATCCATTTTCGAGTAATCGATCCCCGCTTTACCCAGCATGTCGATGTAATGCGGGGCCACCATGTGACCGGAATTGCTGGAGAGTACGAAGTCGGACACGTCGCGTCCGGGGCGCTCCAGCGCCACGGGCACCATCGCCGTCACCTTCGGCTCCGGCCGGCCCGCCGCGTCGGCGCCTTCGCGGAGCGCGGGACGCACCACACCGTCCAGGTAGGCGGCGGGAGTCAGCCAGGTGATCGCCGCATCCGCGACCTCGCCGGCCAGCCGTGCCATGCCGGGCCGCAGCACCCCGAGCCCGAGCCGGACCTCCGGGGACATGACCGGTCCCATCTGGGCGTGGCAGCTGTAGTAGTCGCCGGTCACGTCGACGACTCCGCCGTCGAGCAGCCCGCGCACGATCGTCAGGTACTCCCTGACCGCACCGAGCTGGCTGCGGTACGGCGCGCCGAGCAGGCTCTCCTGGAAGGTCTTGCCGCCGGGGCCGAATCCGGCCAGCACGCTCTCGCCGGTCGCCATCGCCAGGGACTTGACGAGGTGTGCGGCCTCGAAGGGGTGCCGCAGGGGCATCAAGGTGACCCCGAGGCCCGTCGGAACCCGGAATCCCGCACCCGCCACGGCGGAGAAAGTCTGGAAAGGCTCCATCAGGAGGCTCTGTCCCTGCCAGAGCCTCCGGGCCCCCGTCCATTCGACCAGGGCTGCGTAGGGAAGTACCTGTTCGGTGCGCCGCGGCAGAAAAGGAATCAGTACGGAATAGTCCACGTCTTCTCGCCCCCCTTCGTAATGTGCTGGATAGTTTCACGGAGCCGACGGTTCCGGGGAGGGGGTATTGCTGCAGCTTCATGCACTGCCCCGCTGCAGCAAGCTGCATGTGTTTCCCAGGTGGTTTTGCCGCTGATCAGAGGCCCCGGGAGAGGGTTTCGGGCGTGGCCGCCGCCGGTCCGCTTTTCGGGGCGGACCCACGACGACCGGGCTGGGAGGGGGGCGCGGGTGCCACGACCGGGGTGGTCCGCCCCGTCGCGGGAGAACCCTTAGATTGAGCGCCGTCAGGCACTCACCCAGGGAGGGCGCGCATGTCGGAGGAAGTCGGTCCGGGCAGCGGGGAGCAGGCCAAGCAGCTGGCCCTGGCCCGGCTTCGGCAGGCGATTCTGCGGGGCGAGATGGCGCCGGCCCAGCGGCTGGTGGAGACCGAACTCGCCGAGCGGTTCGGGGTGACACGGGCCAGTATCCGTGCGGCGCTGATCGACCTCGCCGCACAGGGGCTGGTGGAGCGCATCCGTAACCGCGGATCCCGGGTGCGGGTGGTGACCGTGGAGGAGGCGGTGGCCATCACCGAGTGCCGCATGGCGCTCGAAGGGCTGTGCGCGGCCAAGGCGGCGGTGCTGGCCACCGGGGCGCAGCGCGAGCGGCTGACCGGCTTGGGCGAGGCGATGGCCAAAGCGGTGGCGGAGGGCGATCCTCTCGCCTACTCCGAGCTGAACCACCAACTGCACACCTGTGTACGGGAGGCTTCCGGCCAGCGGACCGCGGTGGAGCTCCTGGAGCGCCTCAACGGGCAACTGGTGCGCCACCAGTTCCAGTTGGCCCTGAGGCCGGGTCGTCCCCGGCAGTCCCTGGATGAACACCTGGCCATGATCGAGGCGATCGTGGCCGGGGAGCCGCAGGCGGCCGAGCGGGCCGTCCGTGCTCATCTCAGCAGCGTGATCGAGGTGTTGCGCGACTGACCCGGCCGCCCCGCCCCGGCCGGCCCCTGCCTCGCACGGCGGGCCCGGTCCGGCGAAGGCCGCGCAGGCCCGGGTCCGGCGAAG
>NZ_JBSFVR010000307.1:0-8884 GCF_053592415.1 Streptomyces sp. NPDC002690
CGGTGCGTCGTGACATACGCCGGGAGCGGCCTGGCGGCCGTCGCCCGGGCCGCGCACACGGGAGCCGCCGAGGCGCTGGAGGAGACCCCCGGCCGGCTGCCGGTGCTCGGCCGTGCCGGAGTCGTGGACGCGGGCGGACAGGGCCTGGTGACCGTGCTGGGGGCGCTGCTGGAGACGGTGACCGGACAGGCGCCCGTACGCGCACCCCGGCAGACACCGGAACCGCTCCCCGCGCCCCAGGGCCCCACCACCCTCACCGGTGAGTGCGGTGACCCCGCGGACCGGGAGGCTGCCGGCGACGGGCCCGCCTTCGAGGTCATCTACCTGCTGGAGGCCGAGGACGCCGAGGTGGACCGGCTCCGCCGACGGCTCGACGCCCTCGGCGACTCCCTCGTCGTGGTCGGCGGCGACGGGCTGTGGAACGTCCACGTGCACGTGGACGACGCCGGCGCAGCCGTCGAGGCGGGCGTGGAGGCGGGACGCCCGCACCGCATCCGGATCACCCACTTCGGCGCGGCGCGCACGAGCCCGCACCCCGAACCCGCCCCGCGCTCCGTCGTCCTGGTCGTCCCCGGCGAGGAACTCCGCGGACTCTGCGAGGAGGCCGGCGCCGTCACCGTGCTCGGGCGCCCCGGGAAGCCGCCCGCCAGCGGCGAACTCGTCGAGGCCATCCGCCGCGCCCACGCCCGCGAGGTCGTGCTGCTCCCCAACGACGCGAACCTGCGCCACGTCGCGGCCGTCGCCGCCGAGCAGGTCAGGGGGGACGGCATCCGGGTCGCCGTCGTCCCGACCCGCGCCGTCGTCCAGGGCATCGCCGCCCTCGCCGTGCACGAGTCCGGCCGCAGTTTCGACGAGGACGTCGTCGCCATGACCGCGGCCGCCGGAGCCACCCGCTACGCCGAACTCGCCGTCGCCGAAAGGCAGTCGTGGACCACGGCAGGCATCTGCCAGGCCGGCGACATCCTCGGCCTGATCGACGGGGACGTGGCCGTCATCGGCGCGGACGTCCCCGGCACCGCCCGTACCGTCCTCGACCGGATGCTCGCGGCCGGCGGGGAACTGGTCACCCTCGTCCTCGGCGAACACGTACCCGACGCCCTCGGCGACACACTGGAGTCGTACGTACGCGAGGGGCACTTGGCCGTCGACACCACGGTCTACCGGGGCGGGCACCCGGGAACCCCGCTGCTGATCGGCGTCGAATAGCCGGACGCCGGGAGGCTCCGCGCCCGCGAGGAGCCCCGCCGGACACGCCCCGGGCACTCCGGGCCGCCGGCTGTCGGTGGCGTGGTGTGCAATGGAACCCGTGTCCGCGCTCGATGAACCCCTCAAGAAGCTGCTCGGCGGAGCCACCGCGAAGGTGATGGCCGAACACCTCGGCCTGCACACCGTCGGCGACCTCCTGCACCACTACCCGCGACGGTACGAGGAGCGGGGCCGGCTCACCCCGCTCTCCGACCTCCCGCTGGACGAACACGTCACCGTGGTCGCCCAGGTCGCCGACGCCCGGGTGCTGAACTTCAACAACGGGCGCGGCAAACGCCTGGAGGTCACCCTCACCGACGGCAGCGGCCGGCTCCAGCTCGTCTTCTTCGGCCACGGAGTGCACAAGCCGCACCAGGAACTCCTCCCCGGCCGCAGAGCGATGTTCGCGGGCAAGGTCGGCGTCTTCAACCGCAAGACGCAGCTCGCCCACCCCACCTACCAGCTGCTCGACACCGAGGCCGGAACGGAGGACGGGGAAGCGGGCGTGCGCGAGGCCGTGGACGCCTTCGCCGGACGGCTGCTGCCCCTCTACCCCGCCTGCAAGCAGCTCGACTCCTGGCGCATCGCCAAGGCCGTGGACGCCGTGCTGCCCAGCGCCCAGGAAGCCGTCGACCCGCTGCCCGCCGGGCTGCGGGAAGGCCGCGGATTCGTCTCCCTGCCCGAAGCCCTGGTGAAGGTGCACCGGCCGCAGACCAAGGCGGACATCGAGGAGGCCAGGGAGCGGCTGAAGTGGGACGAGGCGTTCGTCCTCCAGGTCGCGCTGGCCCGCCGCCGGTACGCCGACACACAGCTTCCCGCCGTCGCCCGCCGCCCGGCCCCCGACGGGCTGCTCGACGCCTTCGACGCCCGGCTGCCGTTCACCCTCACCGAGGGCCAGCGGAAGGTGTCCGGCGAGATCTTCGGCGATCTCGCCACCGAACACCCCATGCACCGGCTGCTCCAGGGCGAGGTCGGCTCCGGCAAGACCATGGTCGCCCTGCGCGCGATGCTCGCCGTCGTGGACAGCGGCGGCCAGGCAGCGATGCTCGCCCCCACCGAGGTGCTCGCCCAGCAGCACCACCGCTCCATCACCGAGATGATGGGCGACCTCGCCGAGGGCGGGATGCTCGGCGGCTCCGCCCTCGGCACGAAGGTCGTGCTGCTCACCGGTTCCATGGGGACGGCGGCCCGCCGCCGGGCGCTGCTGGACCTGACCACCGGCGAGGCCGGACTGGTCATCGGCACCCACGCGCTGATCGAGGACAAGGTCTCCTTCCACGATCTCGGGCTGGTCGTGGTCGACGAGCAGCACCGCTTCGGAGTGGAACAGCGCGACGCCCTGCGCTCCAAGGGCAAGCAGCCGCCGCACCTGCTGGTGATGACCGCCACACCCATCCCGCGCACGGTCGCGATGACGGTCTTCGGTGACCTGGAGACGTCCGTCCTGGACCAGCTCCCCGCCGGGCGCTCGCCGATCGCCACCCACGTGGTGCCCGCCACCGACAAGCCGCACTTCCTCGCCCGCGCCTGGGAGCGGGTCCGCGAGGAGGTCGAGGGCGGTCACCAGGCCTACGTCGTCTGCCCCCGGATCGGCGACGACCCCGAGGAGGCGGCCGGGGCCAAGGGCACGAAGAGCGGGAAGCCCGCGGCGAAGTCCGCGACGACGCCGTCGGCGGGCGCCGAGGAGCCGGACGCCACGAGTTCCTCGGACGGAGACAAGCGCCCGCCGCTCGCCGTGCTCGACATCGCGGCCCGGCTGGCCGCGGGACCGCTCGCCGGGCTCCGCGTCGAGGTGCTGCACGGCCGGATGAACCCGGACGACAAGGACGACGTGATGCGGCGGTTCGCCGCCGGCCAGGCCGACGTGCTGGTGGCCACCACCGTGATCGAGGTCGGGGTGAACGTCCCCAACGCCACCGCGATGGTGATCATGGACGCGGACCGGTTCGGCGTCTCCCAGTTGCACCAGCTGCGCGGCCGGGTCGGCCGGGGCTCGGCCCCCGGGCTCTGCCTGCTGGTCAGCGAGGCCCACGAGGCGAGCCCGGCCCGGGCCCGGCTCGGCGCGGTCGCCGCCACCCTGGACGGCTTCGAGCTCTCCCGGATCGACCTCGAACAGCGCCGCGAGGGGGACGTGCTCGGGCAGGCCCAGTCCGGGGTCCGCTCCTCGCTGCGGATGCTCACCGTCATCGAGGACGAGGAGGTCATCACCGCCGCGCGGGCGGAGGCCACCCGGATCGTCGCCGCCGACCCGGAGCTGACCGGCCACCCGGAGCTGCGGACCGCCCTGGACGCCCTGCTGGACAAGGACCGTGAGGAGTTCCTCGACAAGGGGTGACCGGGAGGGCCCCGGGTCCGCCCGGGCCCGGGCCGCCCGCACGCCATATCGTGGGACCAGGGCGTTTCGTCCGGGGCCCCGGGCCCGGCCCGATCCGGACGGACGACCCCAGAGGCACGCGACCCCCGCGTGCCGTCCCGCGACCCGAGGACCGACTCCCATGACCCGCGTGATCGCCGGCTCGGCCGGCGGACGCCGCCTGGCCGTACCGCCCGGCAACGGCACCCGCCCCACCTCCGACCGTGCGCGGGAGGGCCTCTTCTCGACCTGGGAGGCGCTGCTCGGCACGCTCGACGGTATCCGGATCGCCGACCTGTACGCGGGGTCCGGCGCCGTCGGCCTGGAGGCGCTCTCCCGGGGCGCCGTCCACGCGCTGCTCGTGGAGGCCGACCCGAAAGCCGTCCGCACCGTCCGCGAGAACGTCCGCGCCGTCGGTCTGCCCGGCGCCGAGGTCCGCACCGGCAAGGCCGAACAGACCGCGTCCGGACCGGCGCCCGCCGTCCCGTACGACGTGGTCTTCCTGGACCCGCCCTACGTCGTCACCGACGACGATCTCCGGGAGATCCTGCTCACACTCCGCTCGCGGGACTGGCTTGGCGAGGGCGCACTCGTCACCGTGGAACGAGCCACCAGAGGCGGGGAATTCGGCTGGCCGGAGGGTTTCGAGCCGTTGAGGTCCCGTCGTTACGGCGAAGCGACCCTTTGGTACGGTCGCGCCGCCTCCACGTGCGAAGACGCACGATGACCGGACCCGGGAGCGAGGGAATCACAGTGCGCCGCGCCGTCTGTCCGGGGTCGTTCGACCCCATCACCAACGGACATCTCGACATCATTGGCCGAGCCTCGAAGCTGTACGACGTCGTACACGTCGCGGTGATGATCAACCAGTCCAAAAAGGGGCTGTTCACCGTCGACGAGCGGATCGAGCTGATCCGCGAAGTCACCTCCGACTTCGGCAACGTCGAAGTCGAGTCCTTCCACGGGCTGCTGGTCGACTTCTGCAAGCAGCGGGAGATCCCGGCCATCGTGAAGGGGCTCCGGGCGGTCAGCGACTTCGACTACGAACTGCAGATGGCCCAGATGAACAACGGCCTCTCCGGTGTCGAGACGCTCTTCGTCCCCACCAACCCCACCTACAGTTTCCTGTCCTCCTCCCTGGTCAAGGAGGTCGCGACCTGGGGCGGAGACGTCTCCCACCTGCTGCCGCCGACCGTCCACGCGGCGCTCCAGGAGCGGCTGGAACGCAACTGACCGTCCTTGCGACCGTCACCCGGTGTCGGACGGGAGCCGACTGGCCTTACAGTCGTCCCGTCCGTCTCCAACAGCGGTAGAGAGTGGCGAGCACACGGTGGACGTGCAGAAGAAGCTCGACGAGATCGTCGAGGCGGTCGGGAACGCCCGGTCCATGCCCATGTCGGCCTCGTGCGTGATCAACCGCGCCGATCTGCTCGGGATGCTCGAAGAGCTCCGCGAAGCACTGCCCGGCTCGCTGGCCCACGCCGAGGAGGTCATCGGCGGCAGCGAGCAGCTCGTCGACCGGGCCCGCCAGGAAGCGGAGCGGATCATCGAGTCCGCCCACGCCGAGCGCGGCTCGCTCATCTCCGGCACCGAGGTCGTCGTACGGTCCCAGGACGAGGCCGACCGCATCCTGGCCGAGGCCCGCCGCGAGGCCGCCGAGGTCAAGGCGGAGGCCGACGAGTACGTCGACAGCAAGCTCGCCAACTTCGAGGTCGTCCTCACCAAGACCATCGGCTCCGTCGACCGGGGCCGGGAGAAGCTGCTCGGCCGTAGCCACGGCCTCGACGAGCAGGGCTACGAGGACCCCGACTTCGCCGAGGCCCCCGAGCGCAGCGCCGACCCGGAGACGCTCCAGCGCCGGGCCGACGAGTACGTCGACACCAAGCTCGGCGCCTTCGAGGCCGTGCTCGGCAAGACCCTGGAGGCGGTGGGCCGCGGCCGGCAGAAGCTGCACGGCCGGGTGGCCACCGACGACCTCGGCGTGCACATGGCCGCCCAGGACGCCGCCGGCGGCCAGGGCCACACCAGCGACGCCGACTACCTGGCCGGCCTCGCCGAGCTGGCCGACCCGGAACTGCCGCAGGCCTCCCCGAACTACCCGGCGCGGCCCCAGTCCCCGTACGCCGAGCCCGTCCCGGGCTACGACTACCAGCAGCCGGCCCAGCAGGACCCGTACGGCTACGAGCAGCCGCAGCAGGACGGCTACGAGCGGCAGGACGCCTACGAGCAGCCGCAGCAGGACGTGTACGCCTACCAGCAGCAGGCGTACGACCCGAACGCCTACCAGCCCCAGGGCGGCCACACCGGGCACGTCGCGCAGACCGGACAGCCCGAATACGGGTGGGCCGACCAGCAGTCCCAGCAGCCGCAGCCCGCGCTCGACGAGACCAGCCTCTTCGACACCAGCATGATCGACCTGGAGCAGCTGCGCCGGTACGAACAGGGCCACTGACCAGGCGCCGCACGGCCCCCACCGGTCCGAGCGGTCCGGATTGGGTGCTGAGCGGTACGTCAAGTATCCTGGCTCCTCGGTCGCGCGTATCTCCGCGATCCCGGCTGCCCGCTTCGACTCCGGAACGGGTCGGCCCCTCCCGACGCAGTGCGATGCACATAATCCCGAAAGCAGGAAAAGCCCTGAACGGCCACCTCGACCACCGCAATCCTCTCGTGTTCGATACGCACGAGCTGGGTCGGCGTCCCGGTGCCCTGAAGCGGCTGACCCGCTCGGTGGAGGCACCGAGGGACCTGGGTATCGACGGGGTCATCGGTGTGCCGGAAGGCGCGCCGCTGACGCTGGACCTCCGCCTCGAATCGGTCATGGAAGGGGTGCTCGTCACAGGCACCGCCCGTGCATCCGCCGAGGGGGAGTGCGTAAGGTGTCTGGAGCCGCTGACCTTCGAGGTCGAAGCGGACTTCCAGGAACTGTTCTCGTACCCTGACGCCGACGACCGGGGTCGCAGCAAGACTGCGGACCCGGCCGACGACGCCGAGGACGACGAGGACGAGTTTTTCCTTGAGGACGGCTTGTTCGACCTCGAATCAGTGCTGCGTGACGCGGTAGTGCTCGCACTGCCGATGCAGCCGGTGTGCACGGAGACCTGTGCCGGCCTGTGTTCCGAATGCGGAATCAGGCTGGACGAGAATCCTGGCCACCACCATGACGCCGCCGACCCCCGGTGGGCGGCATTGCAGGGACTCGCCGAGACCGTTCAGGACGGCGAGAAGGACAACATGGGCGGCGCCGAACCTGGCGTCGACGAGAAGCAGGAGAAGTAGCCGTGGCTGTTCCGAAGCGGAAGATGTCGCGCAGCAACACGCGCCACCGCCGGTCGCAGTGGAAGGCTGCGGTCCCCACCCTGGTTTCGTGTGAGCGTTGCCAGGAGCCGAAGCTCCAGCACATTGCGTGCCCGAGCTGCGGCACGTACAACAAGCGCCAGGTCCTCGAAGTCTGAGTGGCTGGTGAGAGGCACGATGTCTGAGTTGTCCCACGCCAAGAAGCAGGCAGACAACGTCAACACAGCCTCGTCCCACACGCTTCTGGAAGGGCGGCTCGGGTATCACCTTGAGTCCGCCCTTCTGGTGCGTGCGCTGACCCACCGCTCGTTCGCATACGAGAACGGCGGTCTGCCCACCAACGAGCGGCTCGAATTCCTCGGGGATTCGGTGCTCGGCCTGGTGGTCACGGACACGCTGTACCGCACCCACCCCGACCTGCCCGAAGGCCAGCTGGCCAAGTTGCGGGCCGCGGTGGTCAACTCGCGTGCACTCGCGGAAGTGGGCCGCGGCCTCGAACTCGGTTCCTTCATCCGGCTCGGCCGCGGTGAAGAGGGCACGGGTGGCCGGGACAAGGCTTCCATCCTCGCCGACACCCTTGAAGCGGTGATCGGCGCGGTCTATCTCGATCAGGGCCTCGACGCGGCCTCGGAGCTGGTTCACCGGCTCTTCGACCCGCTCATCGACAGGTCCTCGAACCTCGGCGCCGGCCTGGACTGGAAGACCAGTCTCCAGGAGCTCACCGCGAGCGAGGGTCTCGGAGTCCCCGAGTACCTCGTCACGGAGACCGGCCCGGATCACGAGAAGATCTTCACTGCTGCCGCTCGCGTCGGTGGTGTCTCGTACGGCACCGGCACCGGTCGTAGCAAGAAGGAAGCGGAGCAGCAGGCGGCCGAGTCCGCCTGGCGCGAGATCAGCGCCGCCGCCGAAGCGAGGGCGACCGCGGAGAAGTCCGCGGCCGACGCAGGGGCCGCCGACACCCCTGCCGAACCCGTGCCGAACACGGATGTTTCTCCGGCCTGACCCCGTTCGTGACCCCCCGGTGCCCTGCGCGCCGGGGGGTCGCGGCATTTTCCGTACCCCTGGTGCCCCTGGAGGACCGTCACCGTGCCCGAGCTGCCCGAGGTCGAAGTCGTACGCAGGGGTCTGGAGCGCTGGGTCACCGGCCGGACCGTCTCCGAGGTGGAGGTCCTGCACCCGCGCTCGGTGCGACGCCACCTCGCCGGCGGGGTCGACTTCGCCGCCCGGCTGACCGGCACGCGCCTGGGAACGGCGATGCGGCGCGGCAAGTACCTGTGGGTTCCGCTGGCGGACGAGCCCGTCTCCCTCCTCGGCCACCTCGGCATGAGCGGTCAGCTGCTGGTGCGGCCTCTCGACGCTCCGGACGAGAAGCACCTGCGGATCAGGATGCGCTTCGCCGACACGCTCGGTACCGATCTGCGCTTCGTCGACCAGCGCACCTTCGGCGGGCTCTCCCTGCACGCCACCACTCCCGACGGGCTCCCCGACGTCATTGCGCACATCGCCCGCGACCCCCTCGACCCCGCCTTCGACGACGCGGCCTTCCACACCGCGCTGCGGCTGCGCCGGACGACGGTCAAGCGGGCCCTCCTCGACCAGTCGCTGATCAGCGGTGTCGGCAACATCTACGCGGACGAGGCGCTCTGGCGCGCGAAGCTCCACTACGACCGGCCCACCGCGACCCTCACCCGCCCGAAGTCCGCCGAACTGCTCGGACACGTCCGGGACGTGATGAACGCGGCGCTCGCCCAGGGCGGCACCAGCTTCGACAGCCTGTACGTCAACGTGAACGGCGAGTCGGGCTACTTCGACCGTTCGCTCGACGCCTACGGCCGCGAAGGCGAGCCCTGCCACCGCTGCGGCACCCCGATGCGCCGCCGCCCCTGGATGAACCGCTCCAGCTACTTCTGCCCGAACTGCCAGCGGGCGCCGCGGGCGCGGTGACGCGCGGCCGGTCCCGGTCCGCCACGAACGAGGCCGCCCGGGACCTTT
>NZ_JBSFVR010000308.1:0-8795 GCF_053592415.1 Streptomyces sp. NPDC002690
CCCGGTCCGACACCTCCCCCCCCCCCCCCCGAGTCGGCCGTGGGGACGACCCCCGCTCTCCCCCCCGGCGGGGGTCGTCGCACGTCCAGGTGTGTTTTCCCCGGAATCATGCGGTATTTCCCTCTTGCCCCCGGGCTCGCGGTCCCGATTCTCGCCGTCTGCACCCAGCCTCGCAGGTGACTTTGTGTAGCGATAGGGGTGCGCTCCGAATATCCCCGTTTCGGGTGACCGGGTTATTCACAACGTGAGAGTTGTCCACAGTTCTCCATCAAGATCCACATCTTTTTCCGTCAGATCGCATGGTGATTCCGCCCGTGAAGTCCGCGGGTTCCGGAATCGCCTGTCCCGGATTGTTCCGGGGCCGGCGTGAACGGTGCTCAAGGAGGTGTGAGAAGGGGTGGAGATCGTGAACCGTTCCCATGCGCGACAAGGAATCCCGATCGCCGAAGGGCGGTGCGGCGTACCGCTGATCGTGACCGAGGACATCGACCTGCTCGACGATCTGCTGCGTCTCTGCGCGGCGGCGGGAGCGGAACCGGAGGTCCACCACGGCACGCCGGAGGACCGTGAGGTGTGGCGGCGGGCGCCGCTGGTTCTGGTGGGTGACGACGCGGTTCAGCGGTGCCGCGGACTCGCACGGCGCCGCGGGGTGATGCTCGTCGGGCGGGGTCAGGAGTCGCCGGACGTCTGGCGGCAAGCGGTCGAGATCGGCGCCGAGCACGTACTGAGGCTGCCCGAAGCGGAAGGCTGGCTCATCGACCAACTCGCCAACGCGACGGAGGAGGCGGGGCCTCCCGCGCTCACCGTCGCGGTCGTGGGTGGCAGGGGAGGGGCCGGCGCGTCGACGCTCGCCTGCGCGCTCGCCGTGACCGCGGCCCGGGCGGGACTGCGGGCCACGCTGATCGACGGCGATCCGCTGGGAGGCGGCATCGATGTCCTGCTCGGCGGAGAGCGTACCGAGGGCAGGAGGTGGCCCGACTTCGTTCACACCAGAGGCCGGCTCGGCGGTGGGGTCCTGGAGGACTCGCTGCCCGCCCTGCACGGACTGCGCGTGCTCAGCCGGGGGCGCGAGTGCGGTGTCGTCGTACCGCCCCTGGCGGTGCGGTCGGTGCTCGCGGCCGCCCGGCGGCCGGGCGGGGTGGTGGTCGTGGACCTGCCCCGCCAGGTGGACGAAGGGGTCGCGGAAGCGCTCTCCCAGGCGGACCTCGGGCTGCTGGTCGTGCCGGGCGAACTGCGCGCCGTGGCAGCCGCGAAGTGCGTGGCGTCGGCGGTCGGCACGGCCCTGGAGGATCTGCGGGTGGTGGCCCGGGCGCCGTTCGCCCCCGGCCTGGACGGCCCCTGGGTGGCCCGTGCGCTCGCTCTGCCGCTTCTGGGGGAACTCCCGGTGGAACCGGGGGTGTCGGCGCATCAGGACGGTGGCCTCCCACCAGGGGCGGGGCCACGCGGCCCTCTCTCCCGGTTCTGCGCCGCGTTCTGGGAGAAGGCGTTCGTCGGCGGTCTTCCCGTTCCGGCGGGAGGGGCGTCATGACCGAGGGGCTGCTGGACGCCGTGCGGCAACGGCTGGCGCTCAGCGGGGAGGTGCCCACACCGGCGGGCGTTGCCGCCGCCGTGCGGGCACAGGGCGGACTGCTGGGGGATCAGGAAATCCTCGGTGCCGCGGCCGAGTTGCGCGGTGAGCTGGTGGGCACGGGGGTGCTGGAGCCGCTGCTGGCCGACTCGGAGGTGACCGATGTCCTGGTCTCCGCGCCCGACCGGGTGTGGGTGGACCGGGGCGGTGGTCTGGAGCTGACTGGAGTCACCTTCTCCGACGCCGCGGCCGTGCGGAGGCTCGCGCAGCGTCTCGCGGCGGTGGCCGGCCGACGACTCGACGATGCGCGGCCATGGGTGGACGCGCGGCTGCCGGACGGGACGCGGATGCACGCGGTACTCCCCCCGGTGTCCGTGGGGTCGACCTGCCTCTCCCTGCGTGTCGTCCGTCCGCGGGCTTTCACCTTGGAGGAGCTCGTCCGGGCGGGGACGGTGCCGCCGGGCGGCGACCGGATGCTGCGAAGTCTGGTGCGCGCCCGCGTCTCCTACCTCATCAGCGGGGGCACCGGCGCGGGGAAGACCACCCTTCTGTCGAGCCTGTTGGGCGAGGTCGGTACGCGCGAACGGATCGTGCTGGCCGAGGACTCGGCCGAACTCCGTCCTGGCCACCCGCACGTGGTGCGGTTGGAGTCCCGGCCCGCCAACCAGGAGGGAGCGGGACTGGTGACGCTTCGGGACCTGGTCCGTCAGGCCCTGCGCATGCGTCCGGACCGGTTGGTCGTCGGTGAGGTGCGAGGAGCCGAAGTGGCCGATCTGCTGGCCGCGTTGAACACGGGGCATGAAGGCGGGTGCGGGACGGTGCACGCCAACGCCGCGTCGCACGTGCCCGCTCGCCTGGAGGCGCTGGGGACGGCTGCCGGGCTCGACCGGCCGTCCCTGCACAGCCAGTTGGCGGCTGCGCTGTCGGTGGTGATCCACCTGGTGCGCGACCGGACGGGACGCCGGCGGCTCGCCGAGGTCCATGTGCTGGAACGCGACTCCGACGGGCTCGTGTTCACCGTACCCGCGCTGACGGGCGGGGCGGACGGCTTCGTGCGGGCCGCGGGCTGGCCGAGGCTGGCCGCGCTCGTCGGGGGTGCCTGGTGACCGGAGCGGCGCCCGCGTGGACGACGTGGGGAGCGATGGCCTGCGTGGCCCTCGCCGTCTGGTCGGCCGTGCGCCGTGCCGACGGCGGGACGGTGCGGGCGAGGTGCGCGGAAACGGTGCGCGGTCTCTCGGGCGCTGGTGGCGGGGGCGTGCCCCCGTCGGCGAAGGCGGCGCGGAGCGCGGCGGTGCTGCGCCGCGCGGCGGTGCCGCGCACCCGCCCGGGTGAACTGCTGATACGGCGGCGCGAGTGGGTCTGCGTTCCGGCGGCCGTGGCACTCGCGGTCCTGGGGGAGTCGTGGCTGCCGCTGCTCGCGGGCGCCGTAGCCGTGCCGCTGGTGCGGCGGTGGCTGCGGGGGCGGGCCGGACGGGCCGCCTGCGCGCGGTCCGAAGAGGCGGTCACGGCGCTCTGCGCGGCGGTCGTCGGTGAACTGCGGGCCGGGCGCGAACCGGGACAGGCGTTGATCCGCGCGGTACGCGAGACGCGTGGGCTGGGTGCCGCCGAGTCGCCGGTGCTCGCCGCGGCACGGTTCGGCGGCGATGTGCCTGGCGCCCTGCACCGTGCGTCCCGGACTCCGGGGCTGGCGTCGTTGGCCGGGATCGCGGCGTGCTGGCGGGTGTCGGTGGACGGCGGCGCCGGACTCGCGGCAGGACTGGACCGGCTGGAAGGCGCGCTGCGGGCGGAGCGGCGGAGCCGGGAGGAACTGCGGGCCCGGCTCGCCGGAGCCTGGTCGACGGTGGTGGTGCTGGCTCTGCTGCCGCTGGCGGGGCTGGGCATGGGCGCCGCGCTCGGGGCCGAGCCTCTCCGAGTCCTGTTGCACACCTCGGCGGGACTGTTCTGCCTGGCGGCCGGGCTGGTGCTGGAGACGGCCGGGCTCTGCTGGGCCGGCCGGATCGTGCGGGCGGGGGACGCGAGGTGAACGTCGTGCCCGGAGAAGTTGTCCACAGCCTGGGGATCTGGCTCGCGGCGGCCGTGGCGTCCCTGTGCGCGGGGCTGTCCGCGACCGGGAACCGGCGGGACCTGGTCCGGCGGAAGCGATGCGCCGTGCTCGTCGGAGGGCCGGGACACGACGAGGTTCTGTCGGGCGGAAAGAGGTCGGCGCGGCGAGTGCCGGCCCGAGCGGCCTCGGCCATCGGCGTCGCTGTGAAGCGGTGGGGAGAACCCTTCGGCGCGGGTCTGGTGGCGTGGATTCTCGTGGGCGGGACCGCGGGAGCCCTGGCCGGTGCGGGGGCGGCCGTTCTGGTGTGGCGCGTCCGGCGGTCCGCACGGGCCCGGCGCCCGGAGGGTTCCGGGAAGCCGACCGGGGAGGAGCTTTCGGCCGCCCGGCAGCTCCCGCTGGCGGCCGATCTTCTCGCCGCCTGCATCTCCGCCGGGGCCGGTCCCCGGCAGGCCGCCGAGGCTGTGGGGGAGTCGCTCCGGGGTCCCGTCGGCGAGCGGTTGGTCCGCGCCGCCGCCGAGATCCGTCTGGGCGGCGATCCCACCCGGGCGTGGGGCCTCCTCGGGGAGATCCCGGGGGCGGGTCCGCTGGCCCGCTGCCTGGACCGTGCCGGTGAGACCGGGGCCCCGGCGGCGGAGCCGGTCGCCCGGCTGGCCGACGCCATGAGATCCGCTCGCGCCGATGCCGCGGTGGCGAGGGCCCAGCGCGCGGGCGTGCTGATCACGGCCCCGGTGGGGCTCTGCTTCCTTCCCGCCTTCCTGGCGGTCGGGGTCGCCCCGGTGATCGTCGGCCTGGCGGGAGGAATCCTGCACGCCGGCTGAAAGGGCCTGGCCGATCTGTTTTCTCGCGGGCGCACCGCCGGTGCGCTGGTCATCCAACCATGCCCGTCAAAGGGCGTAACGAGGGCTGAAATGAGTATCGGGACGGGTGTCGGAACGGGCATCACGACGAGTGGAGGAGTCTCCGTGGCCACGCGCGGTGGACGGGGACGTGGCCGACGCGGACGGCATGTCCGGAGCGGAGCGGCACGGCCGGCGCGATGTCGGTTCCGCCTGTTCGTACCGGGCTTCGTAGCGGGCTTCGTGCCGGGCTTCGTGCCGGGCATGGGGAGGAGAGGCGCCGAGTGGCGGGGCCGGTGGTCCCGCCGGTTCGGCCGGTCCGACCGCGGGATGACCACCTCCGAGTACGCCATGGGGACGATCGCGGCCTGCGCGTTCGCCGCCGTGCTCTACAAGGTGGTCAACAGCGCGGCGGTGCGGGACGCCATGCAGTCGCTGATCAAGGGTGCGCTCGATGGATCGTTCTGAGCCGGCGGGCGGGACTCTCGGAACACGCTCCTGGGGCGGGAACCCCGTCCGGGCCCGGTGCGTCGGCGGGGACACGGGTTCGGTCACCGCCGAGGCGGCGATGGTGCTGCCGGTGCTGGTGGCCCTCGCCCTGGTGCTCGTCTGGGCGCTGGTCGCCGCTGCCGACCAGATCCGGTGCGTGGACGCGGCCCGGGCCGGTGCGAGGGCCGCGGCGCGTTCGGAGCCGGAAGCGGCGGTACGGGAGGCGGCCCGCACCGCCGCCCCCGCCCGGGCACGGGTCGTCGTACGGAGGGAGGGCGAGCTCTGGCGCGTACGCGTGGAGGCCCCCACACCCGGGCCGCGCACTTTGGCGCTCACCCTGAGCGCCGAAGCGGCGGCCCTGGCCGAGGACACGGTGGGGGACGGCCCGGGGGGTGCCGTCCCGGCCGCGGTCGGTGCCGGGGATGCCGGGGACCCGGCCGGGAGTGCGGAGACCGCTGCTGGAGGCGCGCCATGAGGCCTCTCGGCGGGCGGCGCCGGGATCAGGGAGTGGCGACCGTGTGGGTCGCCTTGACGGTGGCCACCCTGTGCGCGGTGTGCGTGGTGATCCTCGCGTTCGGGCAGGCTGTCGCGGCCCGGCACCGTGCCGGTGGGGCGGCGGACTTGGCCGCCCTCGCCGCAGCCGACCGCGCTCTCCAGGGGGCCGGGGCCGCCTGCGCGGCGGCCCGGCGGGTGGCGGGCGCGCAAGGCGCCGGGCTGGTGCGGTGCTCGGTGCGGGGAGAGATCGCCGATGTGACGGCCCGGGCGGCTTTCGGGCCGTACGCGCCGGAGGTCAGGTCCCGCGCGGGGCCTCCGGGGAGCCCGAGGGGCCCGGGGGCCCCTCTTGCCCCTCCGGCGCGGGCGGGCCCGTGGGGGCCGCCCTGAGCAGTTCGGTCAGGAGCCGTACCGCCCCCCGCTTGTGGAGAGGCTCGTTGCCGTTGCCGCACTTGGGGGACTGGATGCACGAAGGACAGCCCGCCTCGCACTCGCAGGAAGCGATGGCTTCGCGGGTCGCGGTGAGCCAGGCGCGGGCGGTGTGGAAGGCACGTTCGGCGAACCCGGCGCCGCCGGGGTGGCCGTCGTACACGAAGACGGTGGGCAGCAGGGTGTCAGGGTGCAGCGGTACGGAGACCCCGCCGATGTCCCAGCGGTCGCAGGTGGCGAACAGGGGGAGCATCCCGATCGACGCGTGTTCGGCGGCGTGCAGCGCACCGCCGAGGATCTCCGGATTGATCCGGGCGGCGTCGAGCTGGTCCTCGGTGACGGTCCACCAGACGGCCCGGGTGCGCAGGGTGCGGGGCGGCAGTTCGAGTTTGGTCTCGCCCAGCACCTCACCGGTGATCAGTTTTCGGCGCAGGAAGGAGACCACCTGGTTGGTGACCTCGACGGAGCCGTAGCAGAGACGACCGTCCCCCCAGGGGATCGTGGTGTCGGTCTCCAGGACGGTGATGGCGGTGGTGTCGCGGGCGTTGGTCGAGTACGGCGGATTCGCCTCCTCCACGAGCGCCACGGAGTCCTCCAGGTCCAGCTTCCGGACCAGGTAGGTGCGTCCCTGGTGGAGGTGGACGGCGCCCTCGTGCACCGCCGTGTGGGAGGCGGCCTCGTCGATGGTGCCCAGCAGTCTGCCGGTGCCCTCCTCGACGATCTGCACCGGTCTGCCTCCGCCGCCCCGGATGTCGGTGAGATCGGCGGCGCGTTCGCGGCGGGTCCAGTGCCAGCCCGCCGCCCTTTTGCGCAGCAGTTTCGCGGCCTCCAGCTGAGGCAGCAGTTCGGGCACGGTGGGGCCGAAGAGGCCGATGTCGGCTTCGGTGAGGGGCAGTTCCGCGGCGGCGGCGCACAGATGGGGGGCGAGCACGTAGGGGTTGTCGGGGTCCAGCACGGTCGACTCCACCGGCTGGTGGAACAGGGCCTCCGGGTGGTGCACCAGGAAGGTGTCCAGCGGATCGTCCCGTGCCACCAGTACGGCCAGGGCACCCTGGCCCGAACGGCCGGCGCGGCCCGCCTGCTGCCAGAGGGAGGCCCGCGTGCCCGGGTAACCGGAGATGACGACGGCGTCCAGACCGGAGACGTCGATACCCAGTTCGAGAGCGGTGGTGGCGGACAGTCCCAGGAGTTCACCGGAGTGCAGGGCGCGCTCCAGCGCGCGGCGTTCCTCCGGCAGATAGCCACCCCGATAGGCGGCGACCCGTCCCGGCAGCGAGCGGTCGACCTCGGCCAGCCGCTCCTTGGCGATCACGGAGATGAGTTCCGCGCTCCGTCGGGAGCGGACGAAGGCGACCGTACGGACGCCCTGGAGGGTCAGGTCGGTGAGCAGGTCGGCGGTCTCGGCGGTGGCGGTACGCCGCACGGGCGCGCCCTTCTCGCCCCGCATCTCGGTGAGCGGCGGCTCCCAGAGCGCGAAGACCAGTTCGCCGCGGGGCGAGGCGTCGTCGGAGATCTCCTTGACCGGCAGGCCGGTGAGCCGGCCGGCCGCCACCGACGGCTCGGCCGCGGTCGCGGAGGCGAGCAGGAAGACCGGATCGGAGCCGTACCGGGCGCACAGCCGACGCAAGCGGCGCAGGACTTGGGCGACGTGCGACCCGAAGACGCCCCGGTACGTGTGGCACTCGTCGATGACGACGAAGCGCAGAGCGCGCAGGAAGGAGGCCCAGCGGGGGTGGGACGGCAGGATTCCCCGGTGCAGCATGTCGGGGTTGGTGAGGACGTAGTTGGCGTACTGACGCACCCACTCGCGTTCCTCCACGGGCGTGTCGCCGTCGTAGACGGCGGGCCTGACCGCGTTGCCGAGCGGTGAGGCGAGGTCCTTCACCGACCGGCGTTGGTCGGCCGCGAGCGCCTTCGTCGGCGAGAGGTAGAGCGCGGTCGCCGCACGTCCGTTCGGGGCCTCGGAGCCGTCGAGCAGCGCGCTGAGGACCGGGGCGAGATAGGCGAGTGACTTTCCGGACGCCGTGCCGGTGGCGATCACCACGGATTCGCCGTCGAGAGCGGATTCGGCCGCAGCCGCCTGATGGACCCACGGATGATCGATTCCGGCGCGCCCGATCGCCGCGACGACTTCCGGTCGGATGCGATCCGGCCAGATGGCATGGGTTCCCGGTCGCGGGGGCAAGTGCTCCGTATGAGTGATGCGCGCGGCCCGGCCCGCCCCTGCGGCGAGCCGGTCGAGGATCATGTCGGGAGAGGGGCGGGAGTCTCCGCTCTCGGTGGGTCCGCTGGGGCGGTGATTCTTGGCCATCGGCACCGAGTGTGTCACTGGCGTGACGGACAATGGTCCCAAGGCGTCGTGCATGGCTGCTGGTAAGTGATTGAATGCCATCGCGGCTGGCGATCCGTCCCCTGGCTCCGTCGGGGAGACCGAGGGGCGACCGCTCGATAGCAAGGTGCTGGAGGATCCGTGGACCTGTCCCTGTCGACTCGCAATGTGTCCGGCCCTGGTGGCGACCGTACGGTCGTCGAGGTCGGTGGCGAGATTGATGTGTATACCGCGCCCAAGCTGCGCGAGTAGTTGGTCGAGTTGGTGAATGACGGCAGTTACCACCTGGTTGTCGACATGGAGGGCGTCGACTTCCTCGACTCCACCGGTCTCGGCGTGCTGGTGGGCGGCCTGAAGCGTGTCCGGGCCCATGAGGGCTCGCTGCGCCTGGTCTGCAACCAGGAGCGCATTCTCAAGATCTTCCGGATCACGGGCCTGACCAAGGTGTTTCCGATTCACACCACGGTCGACGAGGCTGTCGCCGCCACCGACTGACGTCGGAACGGTCCGCCGGCCCCGGTCGGCGGACCGTTCAGGAGGTCGCCGGATATGAGTCGCACGACGCGGGCCTTGGCCCCCGTCTGGGGTACGAGTTCGGTCGGCAGGGCG
>NZ_JBSFVR010000309.1:0-8807 GCF_053592415.1 Streptomyces sp. NPDC002690
AGCCCAGCGCCGCCGCTGCCGCCCGTCCCGCCGTGCGGCCGGAGAAGATGCAGCCGCCGAGGAAGGTGCCCTCCAGCGCGCGGTAGCCGTGCACCCCGCCGCCGCCGAACCCGGCCGCCTCCCCCGCCGCGTACACCCCGGGCAGCGGAGTGCCGTCCGCCGTCAGGACCCGGGAGGAGAGGTCCGTCTCCAGACCGCCGAGCGACTTGCGGGTGAGGATGTTCAGCCGGACGGCGATCAGCGGTCCGGCCTTCGGGTCGAGGATGCGGTGCGGCTTCGCCGTGCGGATCAGCTTGTCTCCGAGGTACGAACGCGCCCCGTGGATCGCCGTGATCTGGAGGTCCTTGGTGAACGGGTTGGCGATCTCGCGGTCGCGCGCGGTGATCTCGCGGCGCAGGTCGTCCTCGTCGATGAGATCGTCGCCGGTCAGGGCGTTCATGCCCCGGACGAGCGCGCCGAGGTCGTTCTCCACGACGAAGTCCACGCCGTTGTCCATGAACGCCTTGACCGGTCCGGGCACCTCGGCGCGGGCGCGGCCGATGACGTCGCGGACGGACTTACCGGTGAGGTCCGGGTTCTGTTCGGAGCCGGAGAGCGCGAACTCCTTGCCGATGATCCGCTGGTCCAGGACGAACCAGGTGTAGTCGAATCCGGACTTCATGATGTGTTCGAGGGTGCCGAGCGTGTCGAAGCCGGGGAAGAGCGGGACGGGCAGCCGCTTGCCCCGGGCGTCGAACCAGAGGGAGGACGGGCCGGGCAGGATGCGGATGGCGTGCTTGTCCCAGATGGGGTTCCAGTTCTCGATGCCCTCGGTGTAGTGCCACATCCGGTCGCGGTTGATGTGGTGGGCGCCGGCCTCCTCGGCGACGCCGAGCATCAGTCCGTCGACGTGGGCGGGCACTCCGGAGAGCATTTTCGCGGGCGGGGTGCCGAGCCGCTCGGGCCACTGGGCCCGTACGAGGTCGTGGTTGCCGCCGATCCCGCCGGAGGTGACGATCACCGCCTGGGCCCGCAGCTCGAAGGCCCCGGTGGCGGTCCGGCTGCTGGCGGTGCCGCGCTCGGCGGCGCTCGGCTCCAGGATCTCGCCGGTCACCGTGTCGACGGCTCCCCCGGTACGGCCGAGGCCCGTCACCCGGTGGCGGAAGCGGAACTGGACGAGCCCCTTGGCGACGCCCTCGCGCACCCGCCGCTCGAAGGGGGCGACGACCCCGGGGCCGGTGCCCCAGGTGATGTGGAAGCGGGGGACGGAGTTGCCGTGGCCGGTCGCGTCGTAGCCGCCGCGCTCGGCCCAGCCGACCACCGGGAAGAGCCGCAGCCCCTGCGCGCGCAGCCAGGAACGCTTCTCACCGGCGGCGAAGTCCACGTACGCCTCGGCCCACTTCTTCGGCCAGTGGTCCTCCTTGCGGTCGAATCCGGCCGTGCCGAACCAGTCCTGGAGGGCGAGCTCCCGGCTGTCCTTGATCCGGAACCGGCGCTGCTCGGGAGAGTCGACGAGGAAGAGTCCGCCGAAGGACCAGTGCGCCTGGCCGCCCAGGGACTGCTCGGGCTCCTGGTCGAGCAGGATCACGGAGCGCCCGGCGTCGGCCAGCTCCGCAGTGGCCGCCAGCCCCGCGAGGCCGGCTCCGATCACGATCACATCGGCGTCGTACGCCATGGGTTCCATCCTTCGGGGAGGCGTTGCGGAAACCGGCCGGGCACGGCGGGTGCGGCGCCGGCAGGGCGTCGCGGGGGCGTGCGGGGTCGCGGAAGTTACTGGTGCGTCAGATCTTCCGCACGCCCCGATGCCGGAGTCAACAGGCCGGTCGGACCAATCTCACCGCTCCCCTACATCGATGGGCATATCGTTCGGAACACACCCTTTCCGCCCGCTCGATCCGAGGAAGAAACCTGTGTCCTTGCTGGTCGTCCTCCTCTCCGTGGGCGCGGCGGCGTGCCTGGGTTTCGGCTTCGTCCTCCAGCAGGACGCCGCCCGCCGCGCCCCGATGAGCGATTTCCTCTCCCCCCGGCTGCTGCTCGACCTGATGAAGGTACGCAGCTGGCTGGCGGGCATCGGGTTCATGGTCTGCGGGATGGTGCTGGGCGCCCTGGCCCTGGGCCAGGGCGAGCTGTCGGTGGTGGAACCCCTGCTGGCGACCAACCTGCTCTTCGCGCTGAGCCTGTCGCGCGCCCTCACCGGGCAGCCGCTCGGCCGTCAGGGATGGGGCGGGCTGGCGCTGCTGTCCTCGGGGGTCGCCGCGTTCCTGCTCGCGGGGCAGCCGACCGGAGGGCAGGCGGAGACCGACCCGCTGCGGCACTGGCTGATCATCGGCGTGGTGGTGGGGCTCGCACTGGTTCTCGCCGCCTCCGCCCGGCATGCCCGCCCGGCGGTGGCGCCCTCGCTGCTGGCGCTCGCGGCGGGGCTGCTCTACGGACTCCAGGACGCGCTGACCCGGGAGAGCGGCCAGCTGCTGACGGACGGCGGCTGGCCCGCGCTGGTGGGCGGCTGGCAGCCGTACGTCGTCCTGGTGATCGGGGTGACCGGGCTGATCCTGGTGCAGAGCGCGTTCGAGATGGCTCCGCTGCGGATGTCGCTGCCCGCGCTGACCGCCGCCCAGCCGCTGGCGGGGATCGCCTGTGGCATCGGCTTCCTCGGCGACCAGGTGCGCACGGACCCGGCGGCCTTGGCGGGCCAAGCGGCCGGGCTGGCGGCGATCGTGGCGGGGATCGTGCTGCTCGGGCTGCATCCGGCGCTCCCGGGCGGCAAGGGCGGCGGCGCCCATCCCGCCCGGGACCTGCTGTCCACGGACGGCGGCGGGATCTGACCTGGGCGCCGGACCGGATCTCCCGGCCGTCCACCGCCGCTCTTCGGTCAGCGCCGCCCTTCCGCACCGCCGCTCTTCGGTCAGCGCCGTTCTTCGGTCAGCGCCGCTCTTCCGCACCGCCGTTCTTCGGTCAGCGCCGCTCTTCCGCACCGCCGCTCTTCGGTCAGCGCCGCTCTGTGGCCTCCGGCCACGGGTATCCCAGTTCCCGGGCGTGCTCGGCCGATCCGCCCGCCACTTCCGCGTACCCCTTCGGGTCCTCGATGGCGAGCCGGTGCAGTACGGCCGCCGCCCGTTCTGCGGGCGGTGCGCCGTCGTCCGGCACGTGCCAGACGAACTGGAGCCAGGGGCCGTCGCGGTCCCTGCGCCCCTCCGCGAGACCGGGCCAATAGGTGAAGGAGAGCGTGTTGGCGTCGGGGTCGCGGAAGTCCGTACCGGTCCAGCCCTGCCGGAGGTCCCACCGGGTGAGGAGATCCGGCCGCGCCCTCAGCCCCTCCTCGACGAGCCGCATGGTCGCGGCGCCCGGCCACTCCCAGCCCCGGTCCGCTTCCGCCCGCTCGATCTCGGCGTCGTAGGCGAGGGCGTCGAAGCGCTCCTCACCGGGTGACGGCCCTGTTCCGAGGCTTCGCCGCCAGTCGGACCAGACGACCTCCTCGCCCTCGCGCCGGATCGTGACGTACAGCGCCCCGCAGCAGCCCTCGGTGCACCACGCCTCGGCGACGAGTACCTCGCGCGGCTCGGCGCTGGCGCGCAGCCCGCCCCCGGCCAGCAGCTCGCCCGGGGGACGCGCGGGGCCTCTGCCGAAGTACTCGGGCACCAGCGGTCGGCCGCCGATCAGCAGGCGGGTCTCCACGGGGCCCCGGTACTCCGGATCGCGCACGGTCGCTTCCACGCTCAGCCGGCCGGTCCGGGGAGGGGCGTCGAAGAGCTGGCGCAGGATCTGGCGGACCCACCGGTGCCGCCGGTCGTCCGTGCTCCCGTGCCGTGCGGGGTCGCGTTCGTTCCCGGCGGCCCGCTCCGGGGTGGCCAGCAGGGCTCGCAAACGGTGGAGCAGGGCCTCACGGCGGCCGGCCGGCCAGTCGAGGAGAACACTCGCCCCGCTGTGCAGTTCCAGGGCGAGCGAGGCGAGGAGGGTGCGGTGGCCGAGGTCCGGCGGCAGGGACGCCGCCCGGGCGATCAGCTCCTCGTAGAGGGTGACGGCGTCCCGGTGGGCGAGGATCTCGACCTGGCTGTCGTACGGCTCCGCCATCATCACGAGCAGGCGTCCGGCCTGGGCGAGGAGACGGTGGTCCATGGGGTCCGCCCGGATCAGGTCCGCCAGGCGCACCGCTTCGGAGAGCCTGCGGGCATGTCCGGCTCCCATGGTCCGGCATTCGACCGGGACCTCCAGCAGCAGACGGCGTGCGGCCGGGCCGTCCTGGTCGGTCAGTGCGTCGACGAGAGCGCGCAGGTCCCCCTTCCGGACGTGGGCGCCGAGCCAGAGCAGCGCGGCGGCGGGCCGGTCGAGACCGTCCAGCGCCTCCACGACCGGACGGACGAAGCCCCGCAGGAGTCCGAGGACGCGGAGGTACGGGACGTCCTCGGGCTCCCCGAGGCGGGCGAGGAGCCCGATACCGACGCCCACCGCCGCGGCGGTGGTGCCGTGGCGCACCAGTCTCCGGGCGAGGGCGAGGGCGGCGGCCGGGTCCTCCAGCGACAGTCGCGCGACGGCGGCTCGGACCGGCCGCTCCCGCAGGCCCTGACCGCGCAGCGCCCGGTGGACGCGCTCCGCCGCGCTTTCGGCGTCGGGATCGGTCAGCAGGGGTGCGAGCAGCCGGTGTGCGGTCTCCTTGCTCTCGGCGAAGGAGGCGCCGGGGACGGGGACGGCGGAGGCTGCGGGGGGCCCGGGGGCGGGGACGGTGGCGCGTTCGGAACGTGCCGTGTCCGGCAGCGGGAAGCCGCGGACGGGCGGGCGCCCGTCCGGCGCCGCGTGGGAGTGCCGAAGCGCGTGGTCGTACAGGGAAGTCCGTGGCGTGAGCGGCTCGCGCTCCTCCGGGGCGCTCACAGGGCGGGGTACTGCTCGATTCCGTAGGTCATGGCGGGAGTCTGGCAGTCGTCCGCCGTCGCGACGAGTGGTTTTCGCGCCCCGCCCCACCGCACCGCGGCCCCGGCCGCTGTCGGCGGGCTGCGGTTGGATGGGCGCATGAATCCTGCTGACGAGATCCTGGACGTCGTCGACGAGAACGACGAGGTGGTGGGGCGCGCGACGCGAGGCGAGGCGACCGCGCGTGGGCCGCGCCACCGGTGCGTGTTCATCGAGGCGCGCGACGCCGAGGGGCGGGTGTTCGTCCATCGCAGGACGGCCACCAAGATGGTCTTCCCCTCGCACTACGACATGTTCGTCGGTGGCGTGGTCGGGGCCGGCGAATCGTACGACGAGGCGGCGCTGCGGGAGGCGGAGGAGGAGCTCGGCGTCCATGGACTGCCGCAGCCCGAACCGCTGTTCTCGTTCCTGTACGAGAAGGACGGGCACTCCTGGTGGTCACGCGTGTACCAGGTGCGGTGCGAACTGCCGGTCGATCCGCAGAAGGAGGAGATCGACTGGCACGGCTTCCTCGCGGACGAGGAGCTGGCGGGGCGCATCGCCGCGTGGGCGTGGACGCCCGACGGGCTGGAGGGGTACCACCGGTTGCGCGCGTTCCGGGAGAAGGAAATGGGCTAGCCCGATGTGATCAGAACCGCTCACAAAGGGGCGGATAGGGTTCCCTCGTGAAGGATTTCGTACAGAGCTTGCGGTTGTGGTTCGCGCCGCAACGGATCCGCGACGAGGGCGACACCCCGGACTACCGCTTCTCCCTCGCCAATGAGCGGACGTTCCTCGCCTGGATCCGTACGGCACTGGCCCTGATCGGCGGCGGCTTCGCCGTCGACCAGTTCCTGCCGGGGCTCGCGTGGGGAGTGCGCGCCGGTCTGGCGTTCGGCCTGCTCGCGGCCGGTGTGCTCTGTGCGCTGCGGGCCGTCAACCACTGGGTCCGTTGCGAACGGGCCATGCGGCGGGGCGAGGACCTGCCCGTCTCACGGTTCCCCACCCTGCTGAGCCTGGTGGTCGCGGTGGTGGCCGTGGCGATGGTGGTGGTCGTCCTCTTCGGCTGGGAAGGCCGGTGAGCCAAGCCGAAGCGGGGGCCGCCCGGGACCCGGGCCTCCAGCCGGAGCGCACCCGTCTCGCCTGGCGTCGCACCACACTGTCGGCGACGGTGGCGGCGGTGCTGGCCGGGAAGCAGGCCCTGCACGGCGGAGCGACCCTCGGGGCGGTGGTCGCGCTGGCCCTCAGCGCGGCGGCCTGGATCGGCTTCCTGCGGGTGGCCCACCGGCGAGTACGCGAGACCGGCACGGCTCAGCCCGAGCCGCTGGCCCCGCGAGCGGCACTGACGGCTGCCGCGTGCACGGTGGCCTTGGCAGTGTTCGCGGCGGCGATGGTGTTCTGAGACAGGGCGGACCCGGGGGGAACGGGGAGCGGGGCCGGCTCTGACCGGGAGCGACAAGTCGGCGCGGAGAGGGCGCCCGGTGCGGGCGCGGAGAGGGCGCCCGGTGCGCCGTTCGTACCTCCCTACGCCTCGGCCGCCCGCTCCGGTGGGCGTTTCTCCGTGCCGGGTACGGGCATGCCGGACGGGGGCACCGTCGTCCGCCGGTCCCTTTTCCGGCCCTCCGCCGACGGCCGAACCTCCCGAGGAAGGTGAGTGAGCTGCCCGATCCGGACGCCTCCGCGAGGCCCAGCACCGCCGTGATCATCATCAACGACCGGGGTGACTACCTCCTCCATCTGCGCGATGCCCACAAACCGATCTGCGACAGCGGCACCTGGTCTCTGGTGGGGGGCGGCGGGGAGGGTGAGGAGTCGCCGGCCGACACGATCGCGCGGGAGATCCGCGAGGAGACCGGCCTCGTCCTGCCCGACGTCACCGCCTTCCGCGCCGTGCACGCCGAAGGCCCGTACGTCACCGAGGGGCACATCCACGTCTACACGGCCCACTGGGAGGGTGACGCGCACGCTCTCCCGGTGAGCGAGGGCATCATGTTCCACTGGTTCGATCTGGCGACGATGGAGCACTTGACCATGTGCCGGTGGGCCCACGAGGCCATCAAGGCGCACCACGCCGGAGCTGCCGCCTGACGCGACGGGCTCCGCGCGGAGACGGTGGAGCCGCACGAGCGCGCCTGCGCGCCGGTCAGCGCACCCCGCGGGGACGGTACTGGACGCTGATCCGGGGCCCGCAGGACCTGGCGGTCTTGGGGATCGCGTGCTCCCAGGTCCGCTGGCATGAACCCCCCATCACGATCAGGTCCCCGTGCCCCAGCGGGCGGCGCAGGGTCTCGCCGGCGTGGTCACGGGGGCGCAGCAGGAGGTCGCGCGGGGCTCCCACCGAGAGGATGGCGACCATGGTGTTCTCGTGCGAGCCCCGGCCGGTCCGGTCACCGTGCCAGGCGACGCTGTCCCGGCCGTCGCGGTAGTGGCAGAGCCCCGCCGTGGTGAAGGGTTCGCCCAGTTCCCGGGCGTAGTGCGCCGACAGCTCCCGGCGGGCCTCGGTGAGGACCGGGTGGGGCAGTGTGTCGGCGGCACCGTAGAAGGCCAGCAGGCGCGGCACGTCCACGGTGCGGTCGTACATCCGGCGCCGTTCGGCACGCCAGGGGACCTCGGTTTCGAGCCGCGCGAACAGTTCGTCCCCGCCGCTCAGCCAGCCCGGCAGCAGGTCGATCCACGCGCCCTGCCCGAGCTCCGTCCGGTGCGACCCGGACAGTGGCCCGAGGGCGGGGCCGTCGGACTGGTCGAAGAGTGATGACTGGAGGAACGAGGACATGGGACCGATAAGTATAGTTCATTTGTTCGAATAGGGGTCGCGGTTCGTCCGCCTCCCCCGCCTGCTGCCGCGAGCCCCCGCCGCCACGAGCCGATCATCCCCGCCGCCCCACCCCTGCGCACACACAGGTTCACCGGACACTCGGCCAGGAGCCGTCCCGCCTCTTCCGGCGGGACAGCCCCTGAACACACCGCATGGAGTAAGGGCGACCCGGGCCGGAATCGCCCGCGGGCACATGGTGCGTACGCGCTCCGCCACGCCCCCCTCACCCGGGGAGCGACTCCCCCGCGTACGTCGCGGCGGCCTCGTCCGCGGAGTACGAGGAGGTGAAGGTGAAGGCACGCGGGGAGGGGCCGTTGGCCCGCAGGTCCGCCAGCCGCTCCAGAGCCTCCTCGACGGTCGGGAGGTGTCCGCCCGGGACCCACCAGAGCACCAGGTGCGCCTCGACGTGCCGGTCGAACCAGTCGCGGCGCTGCCGCACCACGTCCAGGTGGCCGCTGCGGTAGGTGAAGTCCCAGAGCGCCTCCGGGGTCTCCCACACCGACATGTTGACGATGACGTTCTCGCCCGCCGGGCGCAGGTCGGTGGCGTCGGCGCCACTGTCCCCCACGAGCCGCCACACGAATCCGGGCGCGCCGTCGGCGTCGGCGTTGACCGGGTCGAGCAGGGCGACGAACGGCGCGATGCGGGGGTCGTCGATGGGATGGAGGAGGGTGGCCACGTTGAGCTGGGCGAGGTGGGCGGCGCGCGGGGATGCGGTCATGACCTCATCCCAGCACGGCCCGCTTTTCTATGTCAATCACCATTGTTTTTAGAATCTTCGACGACGACGCAGCATTCCCCCGGCCGGGCATCCATGCGGGCGCGGACGGGACCGTCCGTACCGAGCAGCCCTTCCAGCAGGGCGAGGTTCATGCCGCAGACGAGGGGCGGGAAGCGTTCGGCGACCGCGTGGAAGGGACAGTTGCGCATGCGGACGACGGGCACCTTCCCTCCTGCCGCCCCCTCGTCGCCGCCGCCCTCCCCGCCGCCTTCCAGATGCGGCTCGTACCCACGCGCGGCCAGCAACCCCAGGGCCTCCGCGAGGCCGAACAGCACCTCTGCTTCTCCTCCGGCTCGATGACCGACCTGACCAGCACCTCCCCGGACACCGAATGAGCGGCCACCGCCCCCT
>NZ_JBSFVR010000310.1:0-8704 GCF_053592415.1 Streptomyces sp. NPDC002690
AGATGGTGGAGGCGCTGCGGCACGGGGTGCTGCCGCGGACGCTGGGGGTGGATGCGCCGTCTTCGCACGTGGACTGGTCGTCGGGCCGTGTTGAGGCCGAATTGGCCGGGTCGCCCAGCGGCGCGGAGTCGCCCTGGGACGGGTACTCCTCGCCGCCGGAGGGCAGTTCGGAGGATCCGGAGCCGCCCTGCGGGTATCCCTGCGCGGGGAGTTCGCCGCGGCGCAGCGGGAGGTAGAGGGTGAAGGTGGAGCCCCGGCCGGGTTCGCTCGCCGCGTGGATCTCGCCGCCCAGCAGGCGTGCGATCTCCCGGCTGATGGAGAGTCCGAGGCCGGTACCGCCGTACTTGCGGCTGGTGGTGCCGTCCGCCTGCTTGAACGCCTCGAAGATCACCATCATCTTGCTGGACGCGATCCCGATCCCGGTGTCGGTGACCGAGAAGGCGATCAGGTCGGCGTCCGCGTCCCGCAGCGAACCCGTCTCCAGCAGGTTCTCCCTGATGGCGTTCGGGACGTCCGGTCCGGCCGGCCGGATCACCAGCTCCACCGCGCCGCCGTCGGTGAACTTCACCGCGTTGGAGAGCAGGTTGCGCAGCACCTGGAGCAGTCGCTGCTCGTCGGTGTGGAGGGTGGCGGGCAGTTCGGGTGAGACGCGTACGGAGAAGTCGAGCCCCTTCTCGGCGGTCAGCGGCCGGAAGGTCGCCTCCACGTAGTCGACCAGCTGGACCAGCGCGATCCGGGTCGGGCTGACGTCCATCTTGCCGGCCTCGACCTTGGAGAGGTCGAGGATGTCGTTGATCAGCTGGAGCAGGTCGGATCCCGCCCCGTGGATGGTCTCGGCGAACTCCACCTGCTTGGGCGAGAGGTTGCCCTCGGCGTTGTCCGCGAGCAACTTGGCCAGAATCAGGAGCGAGTTGAGCGGTGTCCGCAGCTCGTGCGACATGTTCGCCAGGAACTCCGACTTGTACCGCATCGAGACGGCGAGCTGTTCGGCGCGCTCCTGGAGGACCTGCCGGGCTTCCTCGATCTCGGTGTTCTTCAGCTCGATGTCACGGTTCTGCCGCGCCAGCAGCTCGGCTTTGTCCTCCAGTTCGGCGTTGGACGCCTGGAGGGCCTTCTGCCGGTTCTCCAGCTCCTCCGAACGGTCCCGGAGCTGTTCGGTCAGCTCCTGCGACTGTTCCAGCAGCTTCTCGGTCCTGGTGTTGACGCTGATGGTGTTGACGCTCGTCGCGATCATCTCGGCGAGCTGGTTCAGGAAGTCCCGCTGGATCTGGGTGAACGGCTGGAAGGAGGCGAGTTCGATGACCCCGAGGACCTTGCCCTCGAAGAGCACCGGCAGCACGATCACGTGGGCCGGGGGCGCCTCGCCGAGCCCCGAGGAGATCTTCAGGTACGCGGGCGGCGCGCTGTCCACCTGGATGGTCCGCTTCTCCGAGGCGGACTGTCCGATGAGGGACTCGCCGGGCCTGAAGGAGGTCGGCATCGAGCCCACCGAGTATCCGTAACTGCCGCGCATCCGCAGCTCGTACGCGCTTTCGGCACCGTCGTCCGCGCCCACCTCGTCGGTGTCACCCGCCGCCATGGCCATGAAGAACGCGCCGTGCTGGGCGGAGACCACCGGCGTCAGCTCGCTCATGATCAGCGAGGCGACGTCGTCCAGGTCGCGCCGGCCCTGCATCAGGCCGGAGATCCGGGCGAGGTTGCCCTTCAGCCAGTCCTGCTCCTTGTTGGCGAGGGTGGTGTCGCGCAGGTTGGCGATCATCGTGTTGATGTTGTCCTGCAGCACCTGGATCTCACCGGCGGCGTCCACGTCGATCTTCAGGTTCAGATCGCCGCGCGTCACCGCGGTGGCGACGGCGGCGATGGCCCGCACCTGCCGGGTGAGGTTCCCGGCCATCTCGTTCACCGACTCGGTGAGGTCGCGCCAGGTGCCGTCGACGTCCCGTACGCGGGCCTGGCCGCCCAGTTGGCCTTCCGTGCCCACCTCGCGGGCGACCCGGGTCACCTGGTCGGCGAACGACGACAGTTGGTCGACCATCGTGTTGATGGTGTCCTTCAGTTGCAGGATCTCGCCCTGCGCGTCGATGTCGATCTTCTTGGTGAGGTCGCCCTTGGCGATGGCGGTGGTGACGGTCGCGATCTGCCGCACCTGTCCGGTGAGGTTGGAGGCCATCGAGTTCACCGACTCGGTGAGGTCCTTCCAGGTCCCCGAGACTCCCGGGACCCGGGCCTGACCGCCGAGAATGCCCTCGGTGCCCACCTCACGGGCCACCCGGGTCACCTCGTCCGCGAACGAGGAGAGCGTCGTCACCATGGTGTTGACGGTGTCGGCCAGTTCGGCGACCTCGCCCCGCGCCTCGACGGTGACCTTCTTCGTCAGATCGCCGTTGGCGACCGCCGAGGAGACCCGGGAGATGTTCCGCACCTGGCTGGTCAGGTTGTTGGCCATCAGGTTGACGTTGTCGCTGAGGTCCTTCCAGATGCCGGTCGCACCGCGCACCCGGGCCTGACCGCCGAGGATGCCCTCGGTGCCCACCTCACGGGCCACCCGGGCGACCTCGTCGGCGAAGTTCATCAGCTGGTCGACCATGGTGTTGACGGTCGTGACCAGTTCGAGGATCTCGCCCTTGGCGTCGACGGTGATCTTCTTCGACAGGTCGCCCTTGGCCACCGCGGTCGTGACCTCGGCGATGTTCCGTACCTGGAGGGTGAGGTTGTTGGCCATGCCGTTGACGGACTGGGTGAGGTCCTTCCACGTACCGGAGACACCCTGTACCTCGGCCTGACCGCCGAGCATGCCCTCGGTGCCCACCTCGCGGGCGACCCGGGTCACCTGCTCCGCGAAGTTCGAGAGCTGGTCGACCATGGTGTTGAGGGTGTTCTTCAGCTCCAGGATCTCGCCGCGCGCGTCCACGTCGATCTTCTGCGACAGGTCACCCCGCGCCACCGCGGTGGCGACCTGGGCGATGTTGCGGACCTGGGCGGTGAGGTTGCCGGCCATGCCGTTCACCGAGTCGGTCAGATCACGCCACACGCCGGCCACTCCGGGCACCTGCGCCTGGCCGCCGAGCCGGCCGTCCGTACCCACCTCGCGGGCCACCCGGGTCACCTGCTCCGCGAACGCCGAGAGCTGGTCGACCATCGTGTTGATGGTGTTCTTCAGCTCCAGGATCTCGCCGCGCGCGTCCACGTCGATCTTCTGCGACAGATCACCCCGCGCCACCGCCGTCGTCACCTGGGCGATCTGGCGGACCTGGTCGGTGAGGTTCCCCGCCATGAAGTTGACGGAGTCGGTGAGTTCCTTCCACGTACCGGAGACGCCGTCGACCCGGGCCTGCCCGCCGAGGCGCCCCTCGGTGCCCACGTCACGTGCCATCCGGGTCACCTGGTCGGCGAACGAGGAGAGCTGCGACACCATCGTGTTGACGGTGTTCTTCAGTTCCAGCATCTCGCCGGCCACGTCGACGGTGACCTTCTGCGACAGGTCGCCGTTGGCGACCGCCGTCGTCACCTGGGCGATGTCCCGCACCTGTCCGGTGAGGTTGCGGAACGCCGTGTTGACGGAGTCGGTGAGGTCCTTCCACGTACCGGCCGCGCCGGGCACCTCGGCCTGGCCGCCGAGCCGGCCTTCCACTCCGACTTCCCGCGCGACCCGGGTCACCTCGGATCCGAAGGACTGGAGCTGGTCCACCATCGTGTTGACGGTGTTCTTCAGTTCCAGCATCTCGCCGGCCACGTCGACGGTGACCTTCTGCGACATGTCACCGCTCGCCACCGCCGTCGTCACCTGGGCGATGTCCCGCACCTGCGTGGTCAGGTTCCGGAAGACGGTGTTGACCGAGTCGGTCAGGTCCTTCCAGGTCCCCGCCGCTCCGGGCACCTGCGCCTGGCCGCCGAGCAGCCCCTCGCCGCCGACCTCGCTGGCGACCCGGGTCACCTCGTCCGCGAAGGTACGCAGCGTCTCGGTCATCTGGTTGATCGTCTCGGCGAGCTGCGCGACCTCGCCGCGCGCGCTCACGGTGACCTTCTGCGACAGGTCGCCGTTGGCGACCGCCGTCGTCACCTCGGCGATGCCGCGCACCTGGCTGGTGAGGTTCCCCGCCATGGTGTTGACGGAGTCGGTGAGGTCCTTCCACACACCCGCGACACCGGGCACGGTGGCCTGTCCGCCGAGCTCCCCCTCGGTGCCGACCTCGCGGGCGACCCGGGTGACCTCGGAGGAGAACGAGGAGAGCTGGTCCACCATCGTGTTGACGGTGTTCTTCAGCTGGAGCATCTCACCGGCCACATGGACGGTGACCTTCCGTGACAGGTCGCCCTTGGCCACCGCCGTCGTCACCAGCGCGATGTCCCGCACCTGCGCGGTGAGCCGGTACGCCATCGTGTTGACGGAGTCCGTGAGGTCCTTCCAGGAACCGGACATGCCGCGCACCTGCGCCTGGCCGCCCAGCTTGCCCTCGGTACCCACCTCGACGGCGACCCGTGTCACCTGCTCGGTGAACGCCGACAGCTGGTCGACCAGGTTGTTGACCGTACGAGCGACCTTCAGGAACTCCCCGCGCAACGGCCGTACCGTCTCGTCGGCGGTGTGGGAACGCAGTTCCATCCGCTGTTCGAGGTCACCGTCGGCCACCGCGGACAGCACCCGGCCGACCTCGGACACGGGACGCGCGAGGTCGTCGACCAGTTCGTTGGACGCGTCGATCGCGGCGGCCCAGGCGCCTTCGCAGGCACCCGTCTCCAGCCGCTCGGTGAGCTTCCCCTCCCGGCCGACCACCCTGCGGACCCGGGCGAGTTCACCCGTGAGGTGGAGATTGCGGTCCGCCACCTCGTTGAAGACGGCGGAGATCTCCGTCAACGGCCCGTCCCCGGAGACGGTGAGCCGCCTGCGGAAGTTGCCGTCACGCATCGCGAGCAGGGCGGAGAGCAGTCTGTTGAGAGCTGCCGCGTCCACCTCGACGGTTCCTTGACGCTGTTTTTTCACGGGCTGTCCGCCTCTTGTACGCGTGCTTGAACCCCGCGCCGCCACGTCAGACTCCACCGTGTCCCTCCCGCAGGGTTGACCGTTTCGCTCGGGTGATTCTGAGAGCTTTCCCAGTTCCGAGGTACCTCACCGCCACAGCACACCGTCGACGGGTGCCCATGGAAACGTCAAATCCTTGAAACGTACCAGGCCGGAGCCCACCCGTGGGTACCGATGGGAATCGTCACCCCACCGTGTGCCCACCCCGTCCCACCCCCGCGAGGCAGCGTCCGGTCATACGCCTCGGCCGGCGCCCGCCGATCCGGGACACGGCCTCGGGGCGGCCCACCGGAACAACCGCGCATGCCCGTTCCCCCCGTCCGGGGTGAAGTCCGGCCTCGTGTACCCGGCGGCCCCGGCAAGCGTCTAGCCTGGCCGAGGGCCGTCCGGTGGTTCGTCGCGCATCCGCCAGGGACCACGGGCGGCTTTCGGGCGAAACGAAGCGGCGAGATACGGGCAGTGGACTCGGGGAAGCGACGCGACACCATATGGGGAGTGCAGTGATCACCGCTCGGGCGGCCGCCACCTTCGAACCGGCCGGCCGCTCGGTAGCGACAGCCCGCGCCTTCGTCCGGGACACGCTCCAAGGATGGGGCTACACCGACGTCATCGACGACGCGGTCGTCCTCACCAGCGAGCTGGTGACCAACGCGGTCGTGCACGCGGGCACCGCCGCGGACGTCCTCTGCCTGCGCGCGGAGGACGGGGTACGCGTCGAGGTCGCCGACCACTATCCGGAGCGCGAGGTACCGCTCCAGAGCACGGCGGTGGACTTCGGCAGCCCCGACCGGGAGGGGGGCCGGGGCCTGCTGCTCTGCGCCGCGCTGGCGTCCCGCTGGGGCGTGGAGTACACCCCCACCCGCAAACACGTCTGGTTCCAGCTGGACCTGCCCGACCGGCCGGTGGGCATCCGGTCGGCCGGCCCGCTGCTCCCCGTCGAGAGCCTGCCGGTCGCCGACCGCCGTATCCGGGTCGCCGTCGTCCAGATCGACATGGCAGGCGCCGTGGACTCCTGGAACGAGGACGCCTCGTTCCTCTTCGGGTACGCCCCCGAGCAGGTCGTGGGCAAGCAGCTCACCGAGTTCGCCGCCTGGCCGCAGACCCCGGGCACCAGCACCGGCATCGCCGCCGCGCTCCAGCTGTCGCGCTGGGAGGGCAGTTACGGCTTCCGGTGCGCGGACGGCCGGGTCGTCCCCGTCTACGCCTCGCACCTGCGGGTCCGGGATACCGCCGGTTCCCCGTCCACGGTCTGCCTGATGGTCCGCGACGACGAGCGCGCGGTGCTGCAGAGCCCGGTCCGGGCCCCGGTCACCGATTCCGGCGAGAGCCGCTCGGCAGACCCCTTCGAGGTGTTCATCGGCTCCCCCGCACCCGACGACCTGGACGGACTGCTCCAGCGCACCGTCGAGCGGGCGCGCGACATGCTCGACGCGGACTCCGCCTTCCTCCTCCTCGCCACGGACGACGAGACCGAACTCGAGGTCCGTGCCACCACCGGCCTGCCCTCGGCCCGCCAGCGCTTCGCCCGGGTCCCCGTCGAAGCGGGCGCCGGACGGTACGGCTCCGCCCGGATGCCGGCCGTCCACGAGGACCTTACGGCCACGGAGGGCGCCGTTCCGCTACTGGGCGGCACGGGGATGCGCTCGGTGGTGACGGTTCCGCTGAAGGTGGAGGGTCGGCTCACCGGATCGCTGGGCGTCGCCGCCGAAGCCGCGGGGCGGTACACCAACGAGGAGGCGCTGCGCCTCCAGTTCGCCGCCGACCGCATCGCGCTCGCCGTGGAGTCGGCGCGCCTCGGCGAGCTGGAACGTCTGCGCAGGGGCTCCCTCTCCTTCCTCGTCGAGGCGTCCGACCTGCTGGCCGGGACGCTCGACCGGGACCAGACGCTGGCGCTCATGGCCCAGATGACCGTCCCGAAGCTCGCCACTTGGTGCGCCGTCTACACCATCGCCGATCCGGCCTCGGACCCCTTCCTCTCCTTCGTCCTGCACGAGGACGAGGATCTGATCGACGGGCTCAAGGCCCTGCTGTCCCGCATCGATCCGCCCGAGCCCGTACCCTCCCCGGGGGCCCGTGTGTGGGGCGCCCCGAGCAAGGCCGCCCACGAGGCCGCACTGCGCACGTCGATGCGGAGCCTGAGCAGTGATGCCCCGCTGAGCATGGCCAACTCCACCCGCACCACGCTCGCCACGGCGGCCGCGGTGGGCGGAGAGACGGTCGTGCTTCCCCTCGTCGCCCGCAACCGTGTCATCGGCATGCTGACGCTCGGCAAGCCGTCGGACGACCACTTCCGCCAGGAGATCCTGGAACTCGCCGAGGACCTCTCGCGGCGGGCCGCCCTCGCGCTGGACAACGCCCGGCTCTACTCCGAACGCACGGCCATCAGCCAGGCCCTCCAGCGCAGTCTGCTGCCCCCGAGCCAGCCGGTGGTACCGAACGTCGAGATCGAGGTCATCTACCGCGCCGCCGGCGAGGGCAACGAGGTCGGCGGCGACTTCTACGACGTCTTCCCGATCCGTGACGGCGTCTACGGCTTCGCCATCGGCGACGTATGCGGTACGGGTCCCGAGGCCGCGGCCGTCACGGGTCTCGCCCGGCACGCCCTGCGCCTGCTCGCCCGCGAGGGCTTCGGCGGCCCGGCGGTGCTGGAGCGCCTCAACGCGGCCATCCTCGACGAGGGTGCCCGCAGCCGCTTCCTCACGCTCCTGTACGGCGAGTTGCGCCCCCAGGAGGACGGCAGCGCCCTCCTGAAGGTCGTGTGCGCCGGCCACCCGCTGCCGCTCCGCCTCCGCCAGGACGGCACGGTGGTGGCCGCGGCAGAACCGCAGCCGCTGCTCGGCGTCATCGAGGACCTGGAGTTGTACGAGGAGGAGATCACGCTCGCCCCCGGTGACGTCCTGCTCTGTGTCACGGACGGCATCACCGAGCGCCGCGAGGGAACCCGCATGCTCGGGGACGACGGCCTGGCGGAGGTCCTGGCCAACTGCACGGGTCTGACGGCCGGAGCGGTGGCCGCACGCGTCCTGCGGGCCGTGGAACGGTTCGCCGCCGAGCCGGCCTCGGACGACATGGCCATCCTCGCCATGCGGGTCCCGGAGCCGCAGACCGTCTGATCCGGACAGCTCCCGGGCCGCCGGAAGGCGGCCCGGGAGACAGAAGGTGACCCGAAAACAAGAAGACCCTCACCGAATGGTGAGGGTCTTCTTTTCACTGAGCCCCAATGCGGAATCGAACCGCAGACCTTCTCCTTACCATGGAGACGCTCTACCGACTGAGCTATTGGGGCCTTGCTGCGCTGTGCAACGAGATAAGCATACCCCAGTTCCGGGGGGCACAGAACCACTTGCCACGCGGAACCCGAAACATCCTGAGAAACCGTCACGGGCCGCCGTTTTCTGGCGTGTTCGGCAGGAAGCGACCACTCCACGGCTGCCACGGGCACTCCTTCACGAGCGGGCCGGCCGGGCCTGCCTGGCCCGAGCGCCAACCGGCCCGGCCCGGTACGCCGACGGAGCCCGGCCCCGTCGAGGCCTGCGGGACTACGGGCCCCAGCCGCACCACGGGCTCGCGAATTCCACCCTGGCCCGTAAACGCAGAAAACCCCCGTGCCACAAGGCACGGGGGTCTCCCGGAAAAATTGTTCGGCGGCGTCCTACTCTCCCACAGGGTCCCCCCTGCAGTACC
>NZ_JBSFVR010000311.1:0-8677 GCF_053592415.1 Streptomyces sp. NPDC002690
AGGGAGCGTTCGCCGAGGTACGGGTCGGGGACGGCGACGACCGAGACGTCGTGGACGGCAGGGTGGGCCAGGATGATGTCGGCCACGGGGCGCCCGGCACGCGCGCCCGCACGCCGGTCGCTCCACGCCGGAGCGCGACATGGGCCCGAGTCGTATGCCACACCCCCTTGACTCCCCCTCGACCGGGCGAAACACTGCCGTTCACCGGTCGGCATTGCCGAACGACTAGCGGCGATAGGCGTTAGGGTGTGGCAATGCCGAGGGCCGGTCAAGCCCATGCAGATGGCGCGTTCCCCGAGGAAGGGGCGTCATCTGGGGCGTGTACCCCGGAGGGACCCGGTGGTGCGCATTCCCCTGGACGAAGGACAAAGGAGTCGCGGTGTCCAGCTCCGACATCTTCATCGGCGAGACCATCGGTACCGCCGTACTCATCCTGCTGGGCGGTGGAGTCTGTGCCGCCGTCACGCTCAAACGCTCCAAGGCGAAGGACGCGGGCTGGGTCGCCATCACCTTCGGCTGGGGTTTCGCGGTGCTCACCGGCGCGTACCTGGCGGGGGGTGTGTCCGGGGCCCATCTGAACCCGGCCGTCACCATCGGTCTCGCGATCCAGGGCGGTACGCCGTGGAGCCAGGTGCCCCTCTACCTCGGATCGCAGCTGCTCGGTGCCGCCATCGGAGCGGTACTGGTGTGGGCCGTGTACTACGGGCAGTTCCACGCCCACCTGACCGACCCGGAGATCACCGGCACCCAGAACCCCGCCGAGGGCATGGTCGACCAGACCTCCGCGCCCGACGCCGGACCGGTGCTCGGGGTCTTCTGCACCAGCCCCGAGATCCGCAACGCCGTGCAGAACGTGGTCACCGAGGTGATCGCCACCCTCGTGCTGGTGCTGGCGATCCTGACCCAGGGCCTCAACGACGGCGGCAACGGGCTCGGCACGCTGGGCGCGCTCATCACCGCCCTGGTCGTGGTCGGGATCGGGCTCTCGCTCGGCGGCCCGACGGGGTACGCGATCAACCCGGTCCGCGACCTCGGCCCGCGTATCGTGCACGCACTGCTGCCGCTGCCGAACAAGGGCGGCTCGGACTGGGGCTACGCCTGGGTACCCGTCGTGGGACCGCTCGTGGGCGGCGCCCTCGCCGGCCTCCTCTACAACGTCGCCTTCGCCTGATGGGCGGGACCGGCGTCTTCGTCCGAACCAGAGGGCCCCTGCGCCCGGCGGACGCCTCCACACCCACACCCACACCACCACAGACCCCGGGGAGCACACCGTGAACGACGCACACACCGCCGGCCCGTTCATCGCGGCCATCGACCAGGGCACCACCTCCACCCGCTGCATCGTCTTCGACAAGGACGGCAGGATCGTCTCGGTCGAGCAGAAGGAGCACGAGCAGATCTTCCCGAAGCCCGGCTGGGTCGAGCACGACGCCACCGAGATCTGGGAGAACGTGCAGGAGGTGGTGGCCGGAGCGGTCGTCAAGGCGGGTGTCACGGCCGACGACGTGAAGGCCATCGGCATCACCAACCAGCGCGAGACCACGCTGATGTGGGACCGGCACACCGGTGAGCCCGTCCACAACGCCCTCGTCTGGCAGGACACCCGTACCGACGCGCTCTGCAAGGAGCTCGGCCGCAACGTCGGCCAGGACCGCTTCCGCCGCGAGACCGGTCTGCCGCTCGCCTCCTACTTCGCCGGCCCCAAGATCCGCTGGCTGCTCGACAACGTCGAGGGGCTGCGCGAGCGCGCCGAGCGCGGGGACATCCTTTTCGGCACGATGGACTCCTGGGTCATCTGGAACCTCACCGGCGGCACCGACGGCGGCGTCCACGTCACCGACGTCACCAACGCCTCGCGCACTCTGCTGATGAACCTGCACGACCTGAAGTGGGACGAGCGCATCCTGCGGTCCATGGACATCCCGGCCGCCGTGCTGCCGGAGATCCGTTCCTCCGCCGAGGTCTACGGCCTCGCCGCCGACGGGGTACTCGCCGGGGTCCCGGTGGCTTCCGCGCTGGGTGACCAGCAGGCGGCGCTGTTCGGCCAGACGTGTTTCTCGGAAGGTGAGGCCAAGTCCACGTACGGCACCGGCACCTTCATGCTCATCAACACCGGCTCCACCCCGGTCAACTCCTACAACGGGCTGCTGACCACCGTGGGCTACCGGATCGGCGACCAGCCGGCGGTGTACGCGCTGGAGGGGTCCATCGCGGTCACCGGTTCGCTGGTGCAGTGGATGCGCGACCAGATGGGGCTCATCAACTCGGCCGCCGAGATCGAGACCCTGGCCTCCTCGGTGGACGACAACGGCGGCGCGTACTTCGTCCCCGCCTTCTCCGGCCTCTTCGCCCCGTACTGGCGGCCCGACGCCCGGGGCATCATCGCCGGACTCACCCGCTACGTCACCAAGGCGCACATCGCCCGGGCCGTACTCGAAGCGACCGCCTGGCAGACCCGCGAGATCAGCGACGCCATGACGAAGGACTCGGGCGTCGAGCTGACCGCGCTCAAGGTCGACGGCGGCATGACCTCCAACAACCTGCTGATGCAGATGCTCTCGGACTGTCTGGACGCGCCCGTGGTGCGCCCGATGGTCGCCGAGACCACCTGTCTGGGCGCCGCCTATGCCGCCGGCCTCGCCGTCGGCTTCTGGCCGGACACCGACGCGCTGCGCGCCAACTGGCGCCGGGCCGCCGAGTGGACCCCCCGCATGGACGCGGCCACCCGTGACCGCGAGTACAAGAGCTGGCTCAAGGCGGTGCAGCGCTCCATGGGCTGGCTCGACGACACCACCGAGGAGTAAGCAGACATGACCATCCCGCAGAGCGTCCCCGCCCCCGGGACGCGCCCGGCCGCAGGCCCCCTCCCGGGCCGCGCCGAAACCAGGGAGCGGCTCTCCCGCACGACGTACGACCTCCTGGTGATCGGCGGCGGCATCCTGGGCATCTCCACCGCCTGGCATGCCGCGCAGTCCGGGCTGCGGGTGGCCCTGGTGGACGCCGGCGACTTCGCGGGCGCCACCTCCTCCGCCTCTTCGAAGCTGCTCCACGGGGGGCTGCGCTATCTCCAGACCGGCGCGGTGAAGCTGGTGGCGGAGAACCACTTCGAGCGGCGGGCCGTCTCCCGGCAGGTCGCCCCGCACCTCGCCAATCCGCTCACCTTCTACCTGCCGGTCTACAAGGGCGGCCCGCACGGGGCGGCCAAGCTCGGCGCGGGCGTCTTCGCCTACTCGGCGCTGTCCGCGTTCGGCGACGGCGTCGGCCACGTGATCAGCCCGCAGCGGGCCCGCCGGGACGTGCCGGAACTGCGTACGGACGGGCTGAAGGCGGTCGCGGTGTACGGCGACGACCAGATGAACGACGCGCGGATGGCCCTGATGACCGTGCGCGCGGCGGTCGCGGCCGGCGCCGACGTGCTCAACCACGCGGCGGTGACCGGACTCCGGTTCACCCGGGGCCGGGTCACCGGCGCGGAGCTGGCCGACCGGCTGGACGGTACGGAGTTCGGGGTGGACGCCCGCCTGGTGCTGAACGCCACCGGCCCGTGGGTGGACCGGCTGCGGCGCATGGAGGACCCGGGCGCCACCCCCTCCGTACGGCTGTCGAAGGGCGCCCATCTGGTGCTGCGGCGGACCGCCCCCTGGCGGGCGGCGCTGGCGACGCCGATCGACAAGTACCGGATCACCTTCGCCCTGCCGTGGGAGGACATGCTGCTGCTGGGCACCACCGACGAGGTGTACGAGGGAGAGCCCGAGGACCTGGCGGTGACGGAGAAGGACACCGCGCAGATCCTGGACGAGGCGGCCTTCTCGGTCCGGGACCAACAGCTGTCGCGCGATCTGATCACGTACTCCTTCGCCGGACTGCGGGTACTCCCGGGCGGTCCCGGCGACACCTCGAAGGCCAGGCGCGAGACGGTCGTGACGGAGGGGCGCGGCGGGATGCTGTCGGTGGCGGGCGGCAAGTGGACGACGTTCCGTCACATCGGCCGCACCGTGATGAACAAGCTGGCCGCGCTGCCGGGCCGTCCGCTGACCGACGCCATGGAGCCGATGGACCGGCTGCCGAAGCGGCTGGCGCTGCCCGGGATCGCCAGTCCCGACGCGGTGACGCACCGTCTGCTGGCGGACGGCGCCGGGTCGGGCCCCCGGCTGGCGGCGGACACCGCCCGGCATCTGGCCACCCACTACGGTTCGCTCGCCTTCGGGATCACCCGGCTCGCGGAGGAGGACCCGGCCCTCGCCCGCCGCATCCACCCCGACGCTCCGGAGATATGGGCGCAGGTGGCGTACGCGCGGGACCACGAGTGGGCCGAGACCGCCGACGACGTGCTGCGCAGGCGGACGACGCTGACGATCCGGGGGCTCGCCACCGACGAGGTGCGGGCCGGCGTCGAGTCGATGCTGGCGGTGCGCCGCTGAAGGACGGGAGCGGGGCCGGCGAGGGGTGACCCTACGCCCGGGCCCTCGGCCCCGGGCCCCGGGCCCGCGCTCCGCCACGCTGCCTCGTACACCGTTGCAGCCGCAGCCGCAGCCGCCGCAACGGTGTACGAGGCACGGGTACGGCAGTCCTTCAAGCCGCGTCTGGCGGGGAAGGCCGGGTCCGACACCCCGTTCCGGACGATCGAGGACGCCATCGCGGCCGGCCCGCAGTTGATCGGCAGTCCTCAGCAGATCATCGACAAGATCCTCGGCCATGACGAGGACTACCACCACGACCTCCGGTCGATCACCGTGGACGGCCTCGGTCCGAGCCGCCTCGAGCAGGTGGAGACCTTGCAGCGGTTCGCGGAGGAGATCGCTCCGGTGGTCCGACGGGAGCCCCCACGGATCTGTGGGAGTGATACCGGCTCCGGGCGGCCGAGGCGGACGCGGGCGGGACCCGCATAATGGGATGAGACATCCGATGTCTGATTCCCGTGCGTACTCTGGAGGACCGTCATGGCCGTCACCGACGAGGCGATCGAAAAGATCAAGGGCATGATCGTCTCGGGTGCGCTCCGCCCCGGCGACCGGCTGCCCAAGGAGAGCGAACTCGCCGCAGACCTCGGGCTGTCCCGCAACTCCCTGCGCGAGGCGGTGCGCGCCCTGTCGCTGATCCGCATCCTCGACGTACGGCAGGGCGACGGCACCTACGTCACCAGCCTGGACCCCCAGCTCCTGCTGGAGGCGCTGAGCTTCGTGGTGGACTTCCACCGCGACGACACGGTGCTGGAGTTTCTCGCGGTCCGCCGCATCCTGGAGCCGGCGGCGACCGCGATGGCCGCATCCCGGATCGGGGACGCCGAGCTGGACGCGCTCGCCGCGCAGCTCGACGCGCTGGGCAGCGCGCCCTCGGTGGAGGAACTCGTCGCCGCCGACCTGGACTTCCACCGGGGCATCGTCCAGGCCTCGGGCAACACCGTGCTCTGCTCACTGCTGGACGGCCTGTCGGGGCCGACCACCCGCGCGCGGGTCTGGCGCGGCCTGACCCAGGAGGACGCGCTCAGCCGCACTCTCCAGGAGCACCGCGCCATCCTGGCCGCCCTGCGCGACCGGGACCCGGAGGCGGCGCGGGCCTGGGCTACGGTGCACGTGGCGAGCGTGGAGCAGTGGCTGCGCTCGACCCTCTGAGACTCGCGCGGGCCCCTCGGGGAAAGCGCCCGCGCCTCCCCATGGCATGCGGCCTCCGGAAGGCGCTCGGCCTTCCGGAGGTGCGGGGGCGCCGGCCGCCGGTCCGTCGACGGTGACGGGGTCCGGCGGCCGACGGGTATTCAGTCCGACGCGGGGCGCAGCCTGAGGCCCTGCATCCCGCCGTCGATGGCGAGGGCGGTGCCGGTGACGGAGGCGGCGGCGGGACTCGCCAGGTAGACGATCGCGGCGGCCACCTCGTCGGCCGAGACCAGCCGGCCGAGCGGCTGACGGGCGTTGAGCGCGGCCCGTTCGGCCTCGGGGTCTCCGGCCTGGCCGAGCAGCCGTCCGATCCACGGGGTGTCCGCGGTACCGGGGTTGACGCAGTTGACGCGGACCCCTTCGCGGACGTGGTCGGCGGCCATGGCGAGGGTGAGGGAGAGCACCGCTCCCTTGCTCGCGCTGTAGAGGGCCCGCTGCGGCAGTCCGGCGGTGGCCGCGATGGAGCAGGTCTGGGTGATGGAGACCGCGCCGGGCCGCTCCAGGGCGGCGGTGCGCAGGTGCGGCAGGGCGTGCCGGGCGGTACGGACCATGCCGAGGACGTTGATGTCCAGCACCCGGGCCCACTCGTCGTCGGCGTTGTCCTCGACGGTGCCGATGGAGCCGATGCCGGCGTTGGAGACCAGGGTGTGCAGTCCGCCGAATTCGGCGGCGGCGCGGTCGACGGCCGCGCGGACCTGCGCGTCGTCGGTCACGTCCGCCTGCACGGCGAACGTCCCCTCGGGCGCACCGGTGGTGTCCCGGTCGAGCACGGCGACCCGGGCGCCGCGTTCCAGCAGCAGCGTGGCGACGGCGGCGCCGATGCCGGACGCACCTCCGGTCACCAGGGCGGACAGCCCGTCGAAATCCTTCGTTCCGGTCATCGGTCGGCCTCCTGGAGGGCGGGGAGGGCCGCCCAGACGGGGCCCTCCGGGTAGCGGTGTGCGGCGATCGACGCGGGCAGCATCCGGGCCGAGAACCCGGGTCCGCGCGGGGTGACGTACCGTCCGCCGGTCACCACGGCGGGCTCGGTGAAGTGCTCGTGGAGGTGGTCGACGTACTCGATGACCCGGTCCTCCCACGTGCCGGAGACGGCGACGAAGTCGAACATGGAGAGGTGCTGGACCAGTTCGCAGAGCCCGACCCCGCCGGCGTGCGGGCAGACGGGCACCTGGAACTTCGCCGCGAGCAGCAGGATCGCGAGGTTCTCGTTGACCCCGGCGACCCGGGCCGCGTCGATCTGCACGAAGTCCACGGCCCCGGCCTGGAGCAGCTGCTTGAACACGACCCGGTTCGCGCCGTGTTCGCCAGTGGCGACCTTGACCGGCTGACCGGCCCGGATGGCGGCGTGCGCGAGGATGTCGTCGGGGCTGGTGGGCTCCTCGATCCAGTGCGGGTCGTAGGGGGCGAGGGCGCTCATCCACTCCACCGCCTCGGCCACGTCCCAGCGCTGGTTGGCGTCGACGGCGATCCGGATGTCGGGGCCGACCGCCTCCCGGGCGATCCGCAGGCGGCGGACGTCGTCGTCGCGGTCGCCGCCGACCTTCAGCTTGATCTGGGTGAAGCCGTCGGCGACGGCTTCCTTCGCGAGGCGGACGAGCTTGTCGTCGTCGTACCCGAGCCAGCCGGGCGAGGTGGTGTACGCGGGGTACCCCTGGGCCAGCAGCCGCTCGGTGCGCTCGGCGCGGCCCGGCTCGGCGGCGCGCAGGATGGCCAGCGCGTCCTCGGGGGTGAGGGCGTCGGTGAGGTAGCGGAAGTCCACCAGGGAGACGAGCTCCTCGGGGGTCATCGTGGCGAGGAACTGCCAGACGGGCAGCCCTGCCGCCTTCGCCGCGAGGTCCCAGGCGGCGTTGACGACAGCCCCGGCCGCCATGTGGGCGACGCCCTTCTCCGGGCCGAGCCAGCGCAGTTGCGAGTCGTGCGTCAGCTCGCGGTACAGGTCCCCGAGGTCCGCGGCGGTGCGCGGGAGGGGCCGGCCGAGCAGGTAAGGCTTCAGGGCCTCGATGGCGACGGCCATGACGTCGTTGCCCCGGCCGATGGTGAAGCAGAACCCGTGTCCTTCGAGGAGACCGCCGCTCTCGCCGCCCGGGGCGTCGGTGCGCAGCACCACGTAGGCGGCGGAGTAGTCGGGGTCGGGGTTCATCGCGTCCGAGCCGTCCAGCTCCAGGGACGTCGGGAAGCGGATGTCGTGGACCTCGACGTCCGTGACGGTCTGACTCATGCGCGGCCCCCCAGGGGAATAACATCGGATCTCTACAGCGAACATCCGATGTATAGCGTCATACAAGCCCCTTCGTCCAGCGCGGGGAGAAATCCGAGGGTGCACAGCTCGGATGAATCTGGAGGCTGATGCCCCGATTCGATCGGTGACCCACTTCGGCGGACGAGGTTCACCCGCCCGTGCAAAGGGGCTTCGGATGGGAATGCTCCACCCCGTAAGGTTGGTGCGTACGTGTACGCAAGGGAACTTCGGAAGGAGGCCTGGGTGATCGAGCTCGAGGGTGTACCCGAGCTGATCGACCCGGTCATGGTGGCCGCGTTCGAGGGCTGGAACGACGCCGGTGACGCCGCCTCCACCGCGGTCGGACATCTGGACCGGGAATGGAAGGGCGAGGTCTTCGCGGCACTGGACGCCGAGGACTACTACGACTTCCAGGTCAACCGCCCCACCGTGTGGCTGGACGGCGGTGTCCGCAAGATCACTTGGCCGACGACACGTCTTTCGGTGGTCCGCATCGGTGGTGACAAGCCCCGTGACCTGGTGCTGGTCCGCGGCATCGAACCGTCCATGCGCTGGCGCTCGTTCTGCAACGAGCTGCTGGGCTTCGCCCACGAGCTGGGTGTCGAGATGGTGGTCATCCTCGGAGCACTGCTCGGCGACACCCCGCACACCCGGCCGGTGCCGGTCAGCGGGGTCACCTCCGATCCGGACCTGGCCGTCGTCGAATTCGTCGTCCACCAGGAAGGCCCAGAAAAGCCATTGGCAGAAGAGGTCGAGGTGCCGTTGGGAAGCGGACGGGAAGATGAGG
>NZ_JBSFVR010000312.1:0-8670 GCF_053592415.1 Streptomyces sp. NPDC002690
CGGATCCGCATGCACCACGGACGACCGCGGTACGTGCACCTTCGACGGTCTCGACAACGACCAGTACTACCTCCAGGAGACCGGTGTCCCCGAGGCCAGCTCCACGCGCAGGGTGTCGACGTGCTGGCCGTCGACGGTCTTCAGCAGGGTGGTGGCCGCCATCGACGCCATGTCCTGCAGGGGCTGGCGCACGGTCGTGAGCGCGGGGTGCGTCCAGCGGGCGACGGGCAGGTCGTCGAAGCCGACGACACTGACGTCGGCGGGGATCGCCTCGTGCGCCTGATGCACGCGCCTGGGCCGGGCCCTCGGCCGGCCGGTACTCCAGAATCATGACTGAGCGCCGTCGCTATCCAAGCGACCTCTCCGATGCCCGATGGGAGCTGGTCGAGCCGACCCTGACCGCCTGGCGGGCCGAGCGCCGCGGCCGCGGCCTGGACATCGGCAGGCCACCGAACCACGACCTGCGCAGTCTCCTGGACGCGGCCCTTTACGTGAACCGCACCGGTATCCCGTGGCGCTATCTGCCGCACGACTACCCGCACTGGAACACCGTCTACGCCTACTTCGCCCGCTGGCAGGAAGAAGGCGTATTCGACCAGCTCAACAGCCTCCTCCGGCGCCAAGTCCGCAGGCAGGAAGGCCGGGAGGACGAACCGACCGCCTGCGTCATCGACTCCCAGAGCATCAAGACCTCCACCAACGTCCCCGCCACCGGGCAAGGCATCGACGCGGGCAAGAAGATCGTCGGCCGCAAGCGGAGCATCGTCATCGACACCGTCGGACTCCTCCTCGGAGTGCTGGTCACTGCGGCCAGCGTGCAGGACTCGACCGCCGGCCGAACCCTCATCGAACGGATCGCCACCGAGCATCCCACCGTCCGCAAAACCTGGGTCGACGGCGGCTACCGCCAGCACCTCGTCGAGCACGCCGCCACGCTCGGCATCGACATGCACATCGTCCGCCGCGACCCCACCACCAGGGGCTTTGCCGTTCTGCCCCGCCGCTGGACCGTCGAGCGGACCCTGGGATGGCTCATGAACCACCGCCGTCTGGCCCGCGACTACGAGGCACACCCACACCGGTCCGAAGCCATGATCCACCTTGCGATGATCAACCTCATGACCCGCAGACTCACCGCCGAATCCACCCCAACATGGCGCGGCGCATGAACTATCTACAACCGCGCAATCCGGGATGAAACAACAGGACTAAACTCCCTCTAAAGCGTGTTGCGAAAGCGGGACCGGGCGCGGGAGCGGCATCCGTGGCGGATGGCCGACTCCCGCCCCGGCCGCTGTCGGTGGGGGCTCCTATCGTGGAGGCGACCGCGAGGGTCCCGCGCCAGGGACCCCGGCACCACGGGGGAACCATGTCCGACCACGTCACCGCACCCGTTCACGCGCTCCATCCGCTCGTCACGCACGAGCCGACCCGGCGGCTGCTGACCGGGCGGCTGCTGACCGGGCGCGGTCTGCCCGTGGCGCACGAGCTGATGAGCCTCGCGCCGCTGGCCGACGGCCGGGTGGTGCGCGTCGTCGAACTGCTGGACGACGAGGCCGATCCCGGCCGGCTCGATCCGCACATCAGGGACCTGTTGCGCATCGGTCACCTCCGCTGCGAGGGGGCCGACGCCCAGGAGGTCGTGCTCGACGGGACCACGGGCCGGCTCTTCAGCATGGACCTCTTCGAAAACGCGCCGGACCTGATCGACGTGATCCCGCTGGCGCCCTCCGTCGACGCCCTGGCCCGGTTCCTCGGGGAGGTGGACGACCTGTCCGCAGGGCGCGGCAGATTTGCCGGAGCCGCTGCCGGGCGGAGCGGTACGGAAGCGGTGGCGCGGGCTTCAGAGCTACTGATGGCGGTCTTCACCGACGAGCACTGGGGCGTCGACGGCTGGGGCGGGGCGGGTCCCCCCGACACTTGGGAGCACCCGGTACCCGCGCTCTGGCGGATCGCCGCCGTCATCCGCCCGCTGGCCCTGGCCGCCGGTCCGGGCGAGGGGCTGCGGCTCGGTCTGCCGAAGGGCCTGCTGGAGGCGGAGTTCGGCCCGGAGGACCTGGTGCGCATCGAGCCGTCCGCACTTCCGGAGGCGCTGGTCCACGAGCCGACCCGGCGTTTCCTCGCGGAGGTGGGGCTGCCGCGCACGCGGTTGATGTTCGGCCTGTGGAGCGAGGAAACGCTGCTGCGTCCACTCGCGGAGGCCGAGAAGTCCCGGGACGAGGACCCCGCCGCGACGCCGGCCGAAGCGGATCGGCTCTTCTGCCTGGGGAGCCTGGTCGAGGACATGGAGGTCGTGGTCCACGGGGCGACCGGTCTTCTCTCGTACCACCCCTACGGCGAGGCCGCGTTGGTCCCGATCAACGCCGACGTCTCGACGCTGGCCTTCACCCTGTGGATGTTCGGCCGGGAACAACGTCTCGACGCCGAGCACGACTTCACCCAGGACTTCTACCACCAGCTCGCCGACGCCATGGTCGCAACGCTGGCCTCCGCCGACCCGGTCGCCTGCCTGCCCCCTTCGGACGCGGACGACTACCGCTACTGGCCGGAGGTCTTCCACGACGAGGCGGGCGGGGTGCTGCACGGGTGATCGGGGCGCCGAAGCGGACCAGGGGAGAGCAGCACACGCGCTCGGCCCCACACTCGCACGAACACCCCGTTGGGCAGGCCTGAGGCCCGTTCAGTTCGCGAGACACCCTTCGGCCACAGCGTCCACGAGCGCCGCCCACGCAAGGTCCGGCAGCAACGACCACGGGACCGTCGACATCTGCGGGCCCTCCGCCGGGAGGCACTCGCCGCGCTGTTGCCCGCCCGGCAGCCGGACGCCACCACGCCGCCCTGGTTCGCGCAGGAACACATGCGGGCTCTCGCCCCGGTGATGCGGCGGCTCGCGTCCGTACACCGTGAACGGCTCCCCTCGGACGCGGACTCGCGGCAGGCGCGTACGTCCTGATACCCGCCCGCACACGGGAACACCCGCACCTCGATCAGGGATCGGAGGTGCGGGTGTTCCCGGCGAGACGGCCGAGGCTGGGGGTGGGGTTCTCGGCGAGGGTCTCGACGTGTGGGGCTCCGGGGATCGGCCGGCTCGGGGCGGCCGTGGGCCCGTGCGGGGCGCCGGTCAGACCTTCGCCGGGACACCGCCCCCGTCGCGCTGGTCCGGGACCTCGGCGGCGGTGGCCGGGGAGCCGGAGCCCGGGTCCCTGCCGGAGCCCGTACCGGCGTCCGCAGGGGCGTCGTCCTGGAGCATCCGCTCGTCGAAAGGCAGGTTGCCGGCCAGGACCTCGTCCACGCGGGCCTTGTCGATCTCCTTCGTCCAGGTGCCGACGAGGACGGTGGCGACGGCGTTCCCGGCGAAGTTGGTCAGGGCGCGGGCCTCGCTCATGAAGCGGTCGATGCCGACGATCAGGCCGACGCCGTCCACGAGTCCGGGGCGGTGCGACTGGAGGCCGCCCGCGAGGGTGGCGAGGCCGGCGCCGGTGACTCCGGCGGCGCCCTTGGAGGCGATGACCATGAAGACGAGGAGGGAGATCTGCTCGCCGGCGCTCAGCGGGTCGCCCATGGCGTTCGCGATGAAGAGGGACGACATCGTGAGGTAGATGGCGGTGCCGTCGAGGTTGAAGGAGTAGCCGGTCGGCACGGTGATACCGACGACGGGCTTGCTGACGCCGAGGTGCTCCATCTTCGCGATGAGGCGCGGCAGGGCGGACTCGGAGGACGAGGTCGACAGGATCAGCAGGAACTCGCGGCCGAGGTACTTCAGCAGCAGGAGCAGGTTCACCCCTGCGACGAGGCGCAGGATGGTGCCCAGGACGACGAAGACGAAGATCGCGCAGGTGACGTAGAAGCCGACCATGATGATGGCGAGCGATTTCAGAGCGTCCACGCCGGTCTCGCCGACCACCGCCGCCATCGCGCCGAACGCGCCGACCGGGGCGGCCCACATGATCATGGCGAGGATGCGGAAGACCAGCTTCTGGATGTGGCCGATGCCGCGCAGGATCGGTTCGCCGGCGGAGCCGAGGGCCTGGATGGCGAAGCCGGCGAGCAGCGCGATCAGCAGGGTCTGGAGGACCTCGCCCTCGGTGAAGGCCGAGACCATGGTCTTGGGGATGATGCCGAGCAGGAAGTCGGCGGTGGACTCGCTCGCCCCCGCCGCCTGCTTCTCCCCGGCCTCGCGGACGGTATCGGTGAGGTGCAGGCCGGAGCCGGGCTCCAGGATGTTGCCGACGACCAGGCCGATGGCGAGGGCGACGGTCGACATCACCAGGAAGTAGCCGAGCGCCAGCCCGCCCACCGCGCCGACCTTGGTGGCCTTGCGCACCGAACCGACGCCCAGCACGATCGTGCAGAAGATGATCGGCGAGATCATCATCTTGATGAGGTTGACGAAGCCCGTCCCGATGGGCTTCAGCTCGACGGCGACCCCGGGGGCGGCGAAGCCCACGACGATGCCGAGCACCACCGCGGCGATGACGGCGATGTACAGGTACTGGGTGCGGTCCCGCTGTCCGGCTGTCCCTGCCACGGGTGCCTCCTGGGTTCGGTCTCGGCTCGGTCGCGTCGCGTACGGGGCCCGTGGACCCGGGCGCGTACGAGCCCTCTCGCCCGGGGCACGTACGGGTCCCGTCCTCGGGGCGCGTACCGGCCCCCGTCCCTGGGGGCCCCGGTGACTATCCACCGAGCCGTGACGCGGGTCACCCTTGCGTTCATAACGTTCACGCGCGTGCGTGTCCTCGGCCCGCCGGGCTGCGGGTCGAAGCAGTACGCCACGAAAAAACGCCTCGCCGCAGGTGCCAGGCGCCGCTAGCCTCCGCTCATGATCGATACCGGAACAGCGGCGGAAGAGACCGTGGACGGGGCAGAGGCGGCGGACGAGGACACCGAGCGCCTCCGGACCGTCTGTTGGCGGGGCCGGGGCATCGCCCTCGCGCCGCTCGACGTCGACGATGCGGAGCTGCTCCAGTCCTGGCTCTCCGACCCCGTCATCGCCGTCGAGGTCGGGATGTGGCCGCGTTCGCTGTCGGCGCTCCGTGGGCGCGTCGAGCAGGACCTGGACGACGGCGATCGCGACGACTTCCTCGTCCTGCTGCCCGACGGCACTCCCATCGGCCACATCGCCCTGACTGACCAGAACGTCATGGACGGGACGGCCGAGATCATGCTGATGCTGACCCCCGAGCACCGTGGGCAGGGGCACGGCACCGCCGCCGTGGACGCCCTGGTCGATCTCGCCTTCGGTGAACTGCCCCTGTACCGCCTCCAGGCCGATACCCACACCACGAACACCGCGGCGCTGGGCGCGCTGGCCGGGGCCGGTTTCGTCCACGAGGGGGTACGCCGCTCCACCTGCCTGCACCAGGGGCGCCGGCACGACCTCGCGGTGCACGCGCTGCTCCGGGAGGAGTGGGAGGCCCTCGACCGGCCCCGGTCCTGGGACCTGCCGGCCGGCAGCACCGGCTGACGGCCCCGATCGGGAAGACGGCCCTGAGCGGGAAATGGGCCGCTCGCGCCGTGGCACGGGTCAGGCTATTGGTCCCGGGTCCGCTCCCCCCTCCGGCCACAGGAACTCCACGACGGTCCGCGTGAACTCCTCCGGTTCGGCCCGGTGGATCAGGTGCCCGGCCTCGATGGTGACGAGCCGTCCGTGCGGAACGCGACGGGTTAGGTCGGCCATGCCCTCCTGGGGCACGTGGCTGCCCGGCCCGCCGCCCACGACGAGGGTCTCGGCGGTGATCCGGCCGAGGCGCTCCAGCCACTGCGCCTCCGGGGTGTCGAGTTGCGGTTTGACGGCCAGGACCATGTCCCAGTCGAACGTCAGCTCCCCCTCCGGTCTGGTCGGTACGGTCCGCGGGCGGGGGTGCGGAGCGGGCGCGTCCTCCACGACCAGCCGGTGCACCCGCCGCGGATGCTCCTGGGCGACCAGGTAGGCGACGATCCCGCCCAGCGAGTGCCCCACCAGGTCCACGCGCTCCAGCCCCAGCGCGTCCAGGAAACCGAGCACGTCGTCCCGCATGAGCTGGAGCGAGTACGTGCCGGGCCAGTCGCTCCGGCCGTGGCCGCGCAGGTCGAGGGCGTGGACGCGTCGGCGGCGGGCGAGGACGGGGGCCACGGCGTCCCAGTCCGAGGAGTCCATGCCGAGTGCGTGCAGCAGGACGAGCGGCGGGGCGTCCGCAGGTCCTGAGACCTGGTAGGCCAGCCGTACGCCTCCGACATCGACGGTGCGGTGATCGGTCATACCGGGAAAATATCCGAGTGCCCGCACCGCGAAAACTCCTTTCGCCGCAGGCCGAACCAGGCCGTCGCCGCTCCTCCCGCCTCACCCCGGTCACCGCACCCGGGGCACACTGTCCGCCATGCGTTCCTTCCGCCCCCGTCCCCGCAGCCTGGCCGGGCAGCTCTTCGCCATGCAGGTCGTCCTGATCGCCGCCGTGGTGGCCGGCGGGGCGTTCTTCGCGTACGTCTCCGGCTCCGCGCGGGCCGAGGAGACCGCGCGGCGCCAGGTGCGGGCGGCGGCGCTGGCGATCGCGGGCTCGCCCTCCGTACGGGAGGCGATCCGCACCCCGGACCCGTCCGCCGTGCTCCAGCCGTACGCGGAGCAGGTCCGCGAGGACACCGGGATCGCGTTCGTGACGATCATGAACCCGCAGGGCGTTCGCTGGACGCACCCGGACCCCACGCGCATCGGCGAGACGTTCCTCGGACACACCGCGCGGGCGCTGAAGGGCGAGACCTTCGAGGAGACGTACACCGGCACGCTCGGCCCGTCGATCCGGGTGGTCACCCCGGTGCGTGACGGGGGCCGGATCACCGGGCTGGTCAGCGCGGGAATCACCGTGGAGCGGGTCTCCACCCAGGTGCGGGGGCAGTTGCGGGCGCTGAGTCTCGCGGCGGCCGGTGCGCTGGCGCTCGGCGGGATCGGTACGTACGTGATCAACGCCCGGCTGCGCCGTCACACGCACGGGATGAACGCGGCCGAGCTGAGCCGGATGCACGACTACCACGAGGCGGCCCTGCACGCGGTGCGGGAGGGACTGCTGATGCTGGACGGGCAGCGCAGGATCGCGCTGATCAACGACGCGGGCCGGGAGCTGCTCGGGCTCGGCCCCGAGGCGGTCGGCCGGAAGGCGGACGCGCTGGCACTGCCGCCCTCACTGACGGGCGCGCTGCTGGCGTCCGAGCCGCGGGTGGACGAGCTCCATCTGACGTCCGACCGGGTGATCGTGCTCAACTCCCGTCCGGTGGTGGGCGGTGAGCAGCGAGGCACCGTGGTGACCCTGCGGGATCACACCGAACTTCAGTCCCTGTCGGGCGAGTTGGATTCGGAGCGTGGTTTCTCGCATGCGTTGCGCGCGCAGGCGCACGAGGCGGCGAACCGGTTGCACACGGTGGTGTCGCTGATCGAACTGGGCCGCGCCGAGGAGGCGGTGGGGTTCGCGACCGCCGAACTGGAGCTGGCCCAGGTGCTGACGGACCAGGTGGTGGGGGCGGTCGCCGAGCCGGTGCTCGCGGCCCTGCTGCTCGGCAAGGCGGCCCAGGCCGGCGAACGCGGGGTGGAGCTGGTACTGGCCGAGGACAGCCGGATCGACGACGGGGTACTGCCCGAGACCCTGGCGCAGCGGGATCTGGTCACGGTGCTGGGCAATCTGATCGACAACGCGATGGACGCGGCGGCGGAAGGCCCCGGGGACCCGGCCTCCGTCGTCCCGGCGCCCCGCGACGGAAGCCGAGCGTCCGCGCCCGCCCCCGCCCCCGCCCCCGCGCGCCGCGAAGAGAACCCGTCACCGGCGCACGCCCCCGCCCGTCCCCGGGTCACGGTCACCGCCGTCGCCGAGGCCGGCGAACTGCTGCTGAAGGTCGCGGACAACGGCCCCGGCGTCGGGCGCGAGGACGCCGAGGCGGTGTTCCGCACCGGCTGGTCGACGCACGGCACCGGCCGGGGCCTCGGACTCGCGCTGGTCCGCCAGACGGTGCGGCGCAACGGCGGGACGGTGGAGCTGGGGCGGGGTCCGGACGGCGGCGCGGAGTTCTCCGTACGCCTGCCGATCGGCGACCGCACCCCGCAGCGGCCCACGCCCACCGCGGGAGAGCGCTCATGATCCGGGTCCTGGTGGTGGAGGACGACCCGGTGGCCGCCGACGCCCACCGGATGTACGTGGCGCGGGTGGCGGGCTTCGAGGTGGTGGCGGTGGCGCACACCCGGGCGGAGGCGGTGCGGGCACTGGACCGGGAGCCCGTCGATCTGCTGCTGCTCGACCTGTACCTCCCCGACGGCCACGGGCTCCAGCTGCTGCGCGCCCTGCGGGCGGCCGGGCACGGCGCCGACGTGATCGCGGTGACCTCGGCGAGGGACCTCGCGGTGGTGCGGGAGGGCGTCTCGCTGGGGGTCGTGCAGTACGTGCTGAAGCCGTTCACCTACCCGACGCTGCGGGACCGGCTGGTGCGGTACGCGGAGTTCCGGGCGGCGGCGGGCGAGGCGAGCGGCCAGGAGGAGGTGGACCGGGCGCTCGGGGTGCTGCGCGCCCCGCACCCGGCGGCGCTGCCGAAGGGGCTGAGCGCGCCGACGCTGGAGGCGGGTGCGAAAAGAGGCAGGATATTGGTATGCCCAACGTTTCTTCCTCAGGCCCTCCGATGGCCGCGAGTCCCCTCACCGTCGCGGTGCTCGAAATC
>NZ_JBSFVR010000313.1:0-8664 GCF_053592415.1 Streptomyces sp. NPDC002690
GGGCCGGGACCCGGACTCGGTCACCATCTGCGTCGCCGCCCCGGCCTACGTGGGAGCGACATCGTGGTGCTCGGCCCGGTCGGAAGCGGTCGCCGGAAGCGGGCGCGGAAACGGTGGGGGCCGTCGCGCCCGGACGGGTGGGACGGGGGCCGCGCGTATCGGCCGGTCGGGTGAAACGACGAGGCCGCCCGCTCCGCTCAGTCGGGCCGCAGAACGCTCAACCGTGTGGTTTCGGTCACCTGCCCGCGAGGCGCTTTCGCAGGTAACGGCGCTGCTCACACGGGAACGGCGGGTGTCGTGGACACTACCGCCACTCGACGTCCACCTTGCGAGATGGTAACGGAGAGTGCAACCATCGGGGGGTTCCCGAGCCCTCGCAAGGTAGGTCGTCTGTGTCTGTGCAGCACATAGCCCAAGCCCGTACCACCGCAGTCGTGCTCGCCGGGGGTACCGGTCAGCGCGTGGGGCTGTCCATCCCCAAGCAGCTGCTGAAGATCGCAGGCAAGGCTGTCATCGAGCACACCCTGTCGATCTTCCAGCAGTCCGAGTCGATCGACGACATCATCGTGCTGATGGCGCCCGGTTATGTCCCCGACGTCGAGAAGATCGTCGCGAAGGCCGGTCTGACCAAGGTCGTCAAGGTCATCGAGGGCGGGACGACGCGCAACGAGACCACCGAGCGGGCCATCTCCGTGCTCGGCGAGGGTCTGGCGGAGGGCGAGGACCGCAACGTCCTCTTCCACGACGCCGTGCGCCCCCTGCTCTCGCAGCGCGTCATCACGGACTGCGTGGACGCCCTCGGACGCTACGAGGCGGTGGACGTCGCCATCCCGTCCGCGGACACCATCATCGTGACCCGCACACACGGCGGTGACGGCGAGTTCATCACCGAGGTCCCCGACCGCTCCCGCCTGCGCCGGGGTCAGACGCCGCAGGCGTTCAAGCTCTCCACCATCCGCCGGGCGTACGAGGTCGCGGCCGGCGACCCGAACTTCCAGGCGACCGACGACTGCTCGGTGGTCCTGAAGTACCTGCCCGACGTGCCGATCTACGTGGTCGCGGGTGACGAGTACAACATGAAGGTGACGCAGCCGGTCGACGTCTTCATCGCGGACAAGCTCTTCCAGCTGGCCTCCACCGCCGTGCCCTCGCCCGCTGACGACGCGGCCTACCGGGACGCGCTGACCGGGAAGACCATGGTCGTCTTCGGCGGCTCCTACGGGATCGGCGCGGACATCGCCGCCCTCGCCGAGTCGTTCGGCGCCAAGGTTTACGCGCTCGGCCGGTCCACCACGGGCACGCACGTGGAGAACCCGGAGCACATCGACGACGCGCTCTCCACGGCCTACGCCGAGACCGGCCGGGTCGACTACGTCGTCAACACCGCCGGGGTGCTGCGGATCGGCAAGCTGGCCGAGACCGACAACGCGACGATCCAGGAAGCCCTGAACGTCAACTACCTCGCGCCGGTCCAGATCGCCCGCGCCTCGCACAAGTACCTCGCCGAGTCCAAGGGCCAGCTGCTCCTCTACACCTCCAGCAGCTACACCCGGGGCCGGGCCGAGTACAGCCTGTACTCCTCCACCAAGGCCGCCATGGTGAACCTCACCCAGGCGCTCTCGGACGAGTGGGCCGGCGACGGGGTGCGCGTGAACTGCGTGAACCCGGAACGCACCGCCACCCCGATGCGTACGAAGGCCTTCGGCGACGAGCCCTCCGGCTCGCTGCTCTCCTCCGAGGCGGTCGCCCGGACCTCGCTCGACGTGCTGCTCTCCGAGATGACCGGGCACGTCATCGACGTCCGGCAGCAGGACCCGACCCGGGGCGCCTCCGAGGCGTCGGGCTTCGAGCAGGCGCTGGCCGCCGTGCTGGACCGACAGGCTGATGTGTAATACTGCTTGACAATCCACCATTCGGACCCCTGTCGTTCACCTTCACGTGAACGACAGGGGTCCGAATTCGTGAAGCATTCGTGAAGCTATTTCTTCACAATTTCCCCGCAAGGTATAAGTCGGAACCCTCGGGAGCGGTACTTCGTGTTTTCGAAAGCCATTCGCGTGGCGAGAGTGGGCAGCGGTTCTGAGCTCGCCGCCGCAATTCTCCTGGCCCTGGGATTCCCGTGCGTCATGCTCGCGGCGATACTCCCCAATATCTGGTTCTTCGCCGCATCGGTCCTCGTCACATATCTGGCCGACCGGTATTTGCACCACTGCGGAAGTTATCTCGTCAATCGCCTCGCCGCCGTCCGGGCCGGATTGTCGATCCGTTTCCTCGTGCGTGAGCTGCTGCTGATCCTGCTCATGTCGCGCATGGGATACGGCGAGGGCGCGTTCTTCTACACGACGGTCGCCTGCCTCCTGGCGTTCTACGGGCTCCAGGCGCCGCAGAGCGCGATGGTGACCCTCGTCCGCCTCCGCCGCAAGCTGCCGGTGGTCACCCGGAACATCGACCTCGGCCCCGTCGGGATAGGGGACGCCCCGCCGCTGCTCCTGATGAACCGCCCGGCCGAGAAGATGCTCCACTTCGACGTGTTCGCCGTGGTGGGCGTGCTGGTCGCGCTCAAGACCGGCACCGACGCGTTCGCCTACGCGGGCCTCGGGCTGACGCTCTTCCTCGCGGTGGTCTACATCCTCGCGCTGCTGCCCTACGTCCGGCCCAGCCGCCTCGTGCCGCCGGAAGCGAAGGTCCTGGCGGCCGTGGACACATGGCTGCGGGAGTACAAGCCGACCGTCATCCTCTACTTCTCCGGCTCCAAGGACTCGGCCTACCAGGTCAACATGTGGCTGGAGACCATGGGGAAGCTCGACGGCCGGCCGATGGTCGTGCTGCGCGAACGGTCCATCGTCCCGCAGCTCGCCGGCACCTCCGTCCCGGTCCTCTGCGTCCCGGGCGGCGTGCACCTGATGAACCTGGACCTCTCGACGGTGCGGGTCGCGCTCTACGCGGCCAACGTCGGCAAGAACATCCACATGCTGCGCGTGCCGACCATGAAGCACGTCTTCATCGGTCACGGCGACAGCGACAAGCTGGCCAGTGTCAACCCGTACAGCAAGGCGTACGACGAGGTCTGGACCGCGGGCCGGGCGGGCCGCGACCGTTACGCGCTGGCCGACGTAGGCGTCCGCGACGACGACATCGTGGAGGTGGGACGGCCGCAGCTGGCCACCATCACCACCTGGAGCGGCACGCCGAAGAACGCCGTCCCGACCGTGCTGTACGCCCCCACCTGGGAGGGCTGGGACGACAACCCGGGCAACACCTCGCTGCTGCTCGCCGGTGAGAACATCGTCCGCCGGCTGCTGGAGTCCGAGAAGCCCGTCCGGGTGCTCTACAAGCCGCACCCGTTCACCGGCACCCGCAGCCGCAAGGCCGCCGCCGCCCATCTGCGGATCACCGCGATGATCGAGGGCGCGGCAGCCCGCCGCGCCACCGACGCGCGCTGGGCCGAGGAGAGCGCGGCGCTCCGGGGCGAGCAGGCCGAGGCCGCGGCCGAGCTGGCCCGCATCGAGGCGCGGCTCGCCGAGCTGGCCGGCGGCACGGGCGAGACGGCCCGCGACGAGGCCGAACTCTCCCGCAACTCGCTGGCCGACCCGGTGCGCGAGGCCGAGACCGCGAAGCTGCGGGACGACTGGAACACCGCCTACTGGCGCTCCCGGGGCTGGTGGCAGCACCAGGTCATCTCCGGGTCGGCCATGCGCCTGTACGACTGCTTCAACGAGTCGGACGCGATGGTTTCGGACATCTCCAGCGTGGTCTCCGACTTCATCGCCAGCGGCAAGCCGTACGCGGTGACCGACTCGGCCGAGCTGGGCGAGGAGGAGTTCAAGCGCCAGAACACGGCCGTCCGGGCCGCGGTGATCCTCTCCAACGACGCGAGCGAGCTGGACCGGCTGCTCGCGGCCGTGTCCGACCCGGCCGCGGACGACCTGGCCGAGGGCAGGCGCGAGCTGAAGGCGTACCTGCTCGGCCCCGACGAGCCGTCCTCGCTCGTCCGGTTCGACCGTGCCGTCCAGGCACTGGCCGCCCGGGCCGAGGCGCGCAATCTCGGTACCGCTCATCTCGGTGAGCCCGTGGGCGGCTGAATTCCGCCGCAGATGATCGAAAAGAAATGATCAATGGCCCGTTCCGACCCCGCGAGGGGTCAGAACGGGCCATTGTGATGTACGTCACTTATCGCACTTATGGGGTGCGCATAACTAATTCTGTGTGTTCACTGTCATGTGTATTCGTGAATGACACTCGAATTCCAGATGTCAGTGTGATTATCGGCGCCTATGAAGCCATGCCCTATCTCGTCCGCTGCCTCCAGTCGCTGGACGCGCAGACCCTCCCCGCGGACCGCTTCGAAATCGTCGCGGTCGACGACGGGTCGACGGACGGCACCGGTGCGTACCTGGACGAGTTCGCCGCGCGTACCGCCGTTCCCACCACCGTGATCCACCAGGCCAACTCCGGAGGCCCGAGCGGCCCGCGCAACGTGGGCCTCGCCAGGGCCCGCGGCCGGTTCGTCTTCTTCCTCGACGCCGACGACTTCCTCGGCTTCGAGGCGCTGGAGCGCATGGTCGCCCTCGCCGACAAGGCCGGCACCGACGTGGTGCTCGGCAAGATGGTGGGGGTCAACCGCGGTGCCGCGGGTTCGATGTGGAAGCGCCAGGACGAGGAGCGCGTCGACGTCTTCGCTTCCCGCGTGATCTACACCCTCAGCGCCCAGAAGCTCTTCCGCCGCGAGCTGCTGTCCCGCCACGGGATCACCTTCGACGAGAAGATGCGCAACGGCGAGGACGCCATCTTCACCATGGAGGCCTACCTCCGGGGCGCAGGTGTCTCCGTCGTCTCCGAGTACGTCTGCTACTACCTGGTGGGCCGTGACGACGGCCTGCACGTCACCCGCAGCGGCGGCTACGAGCCCCGGTTCGAGGCGCTGACGGCCCTGGTCGAGCTCATCGCGGCGCTGGTGCCCGAGGGACCGAAGCGCGATTTCCTGATGGCGCGCCCGTTCACCGTGGGGCTGATCCAGCAGTTCGGCCCGGCCGTGATCGAGGAGAGTGAGCAGGTGCGCGCCCACAAGCTGGAGCTGGCCGCCCCGATCGCGAAGTACTGGACCCCGGGCGTCGCGAAGCTGATCAAGGTGAACGAGCGCCTCCGGCTCGAATGCGTCGCCCGTGGCCGGCTGGACCTGCTGGCCGAGATGCACCGCTACATCGCCGCCCGGCACACGCCGAAGGTCGTGCGGGCCGACCAGGGGGACGCCGTCTACCTCGCGTACCCGCACTTCCGGAAGCCCGGGGCGGACATCCCCGACGAGGTGTTCGAGATGACGGTGCCCGAGTGGTCCGCCAGCAAGCGGCTGCAGGCGCCCGCGAGGCCGAAGCCGGGGCAGGGCGGGGTCGCGCCCACACTGGCACGCAGGGTGGTTCGCCGGGTTCGTCGCGACATGAGGCGGTGGAAGTCCTCCGTGTGACCCCACGGAAGCCGAGCGGGCGGCCGGGTGCGGCGGAGGCCGAGTTACTCGTCGGGATACTCCGCAGAAACTCGAAGTAATATCCCATGGAATGAAAGCGGCCTCGGGAACGCCTGCCATCCGGCTTCCGGCCACCGACCACGCAGCTTGGGGACAGCACACGTGAAGGCACTCGTACTCTCCGGTGGGGCGGGCACGCGCCTGCGCCCGATCACCCACACGTCCGCGAAGCAATTGGTGCCGGTCGCCAACAAGCCGGTCCTCTTCTACGGACTCGAAGCGATCGCGGACGCCGGCATCACCGAGGTCGGCATCATCGTGGGTGACACCGCCGCCGAGATCCGCGAAGCGGTCGGCGACGGCTCCGCGCTCGGCATCAAGGTCACCTACATCCCGCAGGAGGCGCCTCTCGGCCTGGCGCACGCGGTGCTCATCGCGAGCGACTTCCTCGGCGACGACGACTTCGTGATGTACCTCGGCGACAACTTCATCGTCGGCGGCATCACCGGCCTGGTCGAGGGCTTCCGCGGGGACCGCCCCGACGCGCAGATCCTGCTGACCCGGGTTCCCAACCCGACCTCCTTCGGCGTCGCGGAACTGGACGCCGACGGACGCGTCGTCGCGCTGGAGGAGAAGCCGAAGGAGCCCAAGAGCGACCTCGCCCTCGTCGGCGTCTACCTCTTCACCCCGGCGATCCACGAGGCCGTCCGCTCGATCGAGCCGTCCTGGCGCGGCGAGCTGGAGATCACCCACGCCATCCAGTGGCTGATCGACCAGCAGCGCAACGTCCGCTCCACCACGATCTCCGGCTACTGGAAGGACACCGGCAACGTCACCGACATGCTGGAGGTCAACCGGTCCGTCCTGGAGACCGTCGAACCGGCCGCGGACGGCGCGGAGGTGGACGAGCACAGCGAGATCATCGGCCGCGTGCGGATCGAGCCCGGCGCGAAGGTCACCGGCAGCCGCATCGTCGGTCCCGCGATCATCGGGGCCGGTTCGGTCATCAGCGACGCGTACGTCGGTCCGTTCACCTCGATCTCCGAGGGCTGCCGGATCGAGGACAGCGAGATCGAGTACTCCATCGTGCTCCGGGGAGCCTCCATCACCGGCGTCCGCCGCGTGGAGGCGTCGCTCATCGGCCGCGACGTCGAGGTCACCCCGGCGCCCCGCAACCCGTCCGCCCACCGACTCGTTCTCGGCGACCACAGCAAGGTGCAGATCTCCTCATGACGACCAACATCCTGGTGACCGGCGGAGCCGGCTTCATCGGCTCGCACTACGTCCGTACCGTCCTCGGCCCCCAGGGCCCCGGCGACATCACCGTCACGGTGCTGGACAAGCTCACCTATGCGGGCAACCCCGCCAACCTCGACGAGGTCCGCGACCACCCGGGCTTCTCCTTCGTGCAGGGCGACATCTGCGACGCCGAGCTCGTCGGCAAGCTCATGGCCGACCACGACCAGGTGGTGCACTTCGCCGCCGAGTCGCACGTGGACCGCTCCATCGACGGGGGCGCCGAGTTCGTCCGTACGAACGTCGTGGGCACCCACACCCTGATCCACGCCGCGCACCTGGCCGGGATCAAGACCTTCGTGCACATCTCCACCGACGAGGTCTACGGCTCGATCGACGAGGGCTCCTGGCCCGAGACGCACCCGCTGGAGCCCAACTCGCCGTACTCCTCGGCGAAGGCGTCCAGCGACCTCATCGCGCTCTCGTACCACCGCACCCACGGCCTCGACGTGCGGGTGACCCGCTGCTCCAACAACTACGGGCACCACCACTTCCCCGAGAAGGTCATCCCGCTCTTCGTCACCAACCTGCTCGACGGCAAGACCGTCCCGCTCTACGGCGACGGCGCCAACGTCCGCGACTGGCTGCACATCGACGACCACGTCCAGGGCATCGAGCTGGTCCGCACGAAGGGCCGTGCCGGCGAGGTCTACAACATCGGCGGCGGCACCGAGCTCTCCAACAAGGAGCTCACCGGCCTGCTGCTGGAAGCCTGCGGCGCCGACTGGGAGACCAGCGTCACCTACGTCGAGGACCGCAAGGGCCACGACCGCCGCTACTCCGTGGACTGCACCAAGATCCGCGAGGAGCTCGGCTACGTTCCGCGCAAGGACTTCAAGCAGGGCCTCGCCGAGACCGTGCAGTGGTACCGCGACAACCGCGCCTGGTGGGAGCCGCTGAAGGACCGGGCCGCCCTGTGAGCCCCGTCTGGCTGGTGACCGGAGCCGGCGGCATGCTGGGCCGTGACGTGCTGGCGAAGCTGGCTGCGGACGGCGTCGTAGCGGTCGCAGCCGACCGCGCGGCGCTCGACGTCGCCGACCCGGCCGCGGTGGCCGCCGCGTTCGCGGAGCACCGCCCCGCGGTCGTCGTCAACTGCGCCGCCTGGACCGCCGTGGACGACGCGGAGAGCCAGGAGGAGGCCGCGCTGCGCGTCAACGGCACGGGCCCGGCGGTCCTCGCCGAGGCGTGCCGCGAGCACGGCGCCGTCCTGCTCCAGGTCTCCACGGACTACGTCTTCGCCGGCGACGCCGACAAGCCGTACGCCGAGGAAGCCCCCACCGCCCCGCGCAGCGCCTACGGGCGTACCAAGCTCGCCGGTGAGCGCGCGGTGCTGGAGACCCTCCCGGAGACCGGTTACGTGGTCCGTACGGCCTGGCTGTACGGAGCGGGCGGCGGGAACTTCGTCCGCACGATGATCAAGCTGGAGGGCATCAAGGACACCCTGGACGTCGTCGACGACCAGCGTGGCCAGCCGACGTGGACCGTCGACCTGGCGGACCACCTGGTCGCCCTCGGCCGCGCCGCGCTCGCGGGCGACGCCCCGGCCGGCGTCTACCACGGCACCAGCGGTGGCGAGACGACCTGGTTCGGCTTCACCCGGGAGATCTTCCGGCTGCTGGGCGCGGACCCCGAGCGGGTCCGTCCCACCACCAGCGAGGCTTTCGTGCGGCCCGCCCCCCGCCCGGCGTACAGCGTGCTCGGACACGACCGCTGGTCCGCCGCCGGGATCACGCCGGTCCGCGACTGGCACGAGGCACTGGCGGAGGCGTTCCCCGCCCTCGTCGCCGCCGAGCGCGGCTGACCGCCCGACGCACCGTCACGACGGCCGGACCCCCGCCCACCAGGGCCGGGATGGTACCGCTGTGCGTCTTGTTCTTCGGCATCGCGCCGTTATCTCCTCGTCAGTG
>NZ_JBSFVR010000314.1:0-8632 GCF_053592415.1 Streptomyces sp. NPDC002690
GCTCGGGGGCGTGGTGCCCCCGAGCCCGGCCGCTGTCTCAGATGCTGCGGTAGACGTCGCGCCGGTCGCCGACCTTGACGACGAGGATCACGAGTTCGTCGTTCTCGATCCGGTAGGCGACTCGGTAGTTCCCGACCCGGAGGCGGTAGAGGCCTGAGGAGCCGACAAGTTTCTTGACGTCGGCGTCCTCGCGGTACGGGTCTTCGCCGAGCGCGGTCAGCGCGGCCAGGACGCGCATGGCGGCAGGCCGGTCGATGGCACGGAGTTGTCGCTGCGCCGCGGCGGTGAACCGGAACGCGTACTTCACGCCGCGCCTTCGGAGCGTTCGGTGAACAGATCGGCCAGCAGTTCGGCCATGGTCACGGTCGGGCCGCCCTCGGCCAGGACCGCCTCCGCTTCCCGCGCCAGCAGGACGTCCGCCGCGTCCTCCAGCGCGTAGAAGTCGGAGATCGGGACCACGGCGGCCACGGGCTCCCCGTTGCGGGTGATCACCGTGGGCGTGCCCTCCTCGGCGCGATTGATGTGGTCCGCAAGGTGGGCGCGGGCTTCTCGCACGGTCGCGGTCGTCTCAGTCATGAGAAAAGTGTACGCGTAAGCGTGTACACGCGCCGGGTCGAGCGAAGTGCGCTGGGGAAGCGGTGCTCGACGGGATCGCGTTCTCGGCGGCGCCCGTCGGCGGATGATCCGCTGAGCGGAGGCCGGGTTCGGGGGCGTGGTGATCCCGGGCCCGGCCTCTGTCGCCAGGATGCGCATGGCGGCAGGCCGGTCGATGGCGCGGAGTTGTCGCTGTGCCGTGGCGGTGAACCGGAACGCGTACTTCACGCTCGGAGACCGGCACCACGGCGGCAACGGGCTCCCCTCAGCCGGAACGGTCGGACGCAGCCTGCCGCTTGGTGCTGAGCGACCGGCTCCGCAGTGCGGCGGCGCCGGACTCGGCGAGCCAGTCCGTCAGGGTGCGCAATCCGGGATGGATGACCCGCAGCGCCTCGATGTCGGCGTGCCAGCGCTGGCCGGAGATCCACTGCTGCCGGGTCTGGGCGATCCCCGGGCTCAGTGCGGCGGCCTCGTCGTGGGTGAGCTGCTCGTAGCGCGCCGCGATGCCGGTCGCGGCGCTGATCGCGGCGACGGCTTCGACCGGGGTCGGGTCGTCGCCGGCGAGTTCAAGAGTCCGCCCGGCGAATCGGTCCGGGTGCTCGAAGGCGAGGGCGGCGAACTCGGCGATGTCCTCGAGGGCGATGATCTGCGCGGGCTCGTTCGGCGGGAAGAGGTGCCGGTGAACACCGTCGACGAACCCGTCGAGGCCGACGCCGGGTGTTCCGAGGTAATTCGTCATGAACCGTACGGGGCGCAACACGGTCACGAGCGGGAAGTGTGCGCGCAGGTACTGCTCGATACGCCGCTTTCCCTGGGCCGCGAACGCGCCGCCCGAGGTCGAGGCGACGCCGGTGAACACCACCTGGCGGATTCCCGCGGCTGCTGCCGCGTCGGCCAGGGCCCGGCCGCGGGTGAACTCCACGTCCGGATCGCTGCGGGACGGCCCGTAGGGGACCGGCGGTACAGCGAACAGAGCGGTGGTGCCATCCAGTGCCGACGCCAGACTCGACGGCTCGTCGAAGTCCGCGAGGGCCAGCTCGGCTCCCGCGTCCGCGAGGGCCGCGGCGGCAGGCGCGGTCTTGTCCCGTACCAGCGCGCGCACCTGCCGTCCGCCGGCCAGCAGCCGGCGTGCGGTCGCGCCGCCCTGGTTGCCGGTGGCGCCGGTCACGGCGATGAGGCCGTCGGCGGGGTCCTGGACCGGGCCGATGAGGGAACGGGTGGGCTCGACGGTCATATCGTCCTCACTCTCCCCGGGGGATGGGTTGCCGCGGACAGCGGGGCGAAACCCGGGGCATCTGGGATACTCCAACCCGATTGAGTCGGGCGCACAAGGGGTTTCGTGACATGACGACAGCGATCGACGGCGGTGGCCGGGCCGACGCCCGCCGTAACCGGGCCAAGGTGTTGTCCGCCGCGGGCGAGGCGGTCGCCGAGCTTGGACTCGACGTCCCGCTCGGCGAGATCGCGCGCCGGGCGGGCGTCGGCGCCGGCACCGTGTACCGGCACTTTCCGACCAAACAGGCTCTCCTGGAAGCCGTGTTCGCCCAGCACCTGAACGATCTGGTCGCCTCCGGCGAGCAGCGGATGGCCCGATGCGCGCCCACAGAGGCATTCTTCGGGTTCCTGCTGGATGTGGTCGAGAAGTCTCACAGGCGCGGACAGATGTGCGACGTCGTGACCGTCGACGTCGGCTGGCCCCGTCCGATGCTCACGGCGTCGGTGTCGCGCTTCCGTCAGGTCCTGACCGCGCTGCTCGACGCGGCGCAGCGGGCCGGTGGCGTCCTCGACGGCATCGGCCCCGACGATGTCGTCCCACTCACCGTCGGGTGTGCCTCGATGCTCGCTGCCCACCGCGACCGATCGGCCGGTCTCAGACTCGTTCGACTGACCCTGGACGGGTTGCGGCCTTCCGCCTTCGTCACGGAACGGCGGACGTTTCGTGATGGCAGTGGTGTCCGCCGGGATGCCGTCGCGCGTTGTGAGGACTGCGGGGCCGCACTCACCGTCCGGCCCACCGGTCGACCCGTTCGCTACTGCGGCGCGACCTGCCGACAGCGGGCCCGCCGTCGGCGCCTCGCGCCCTGAACCGGGCCGAACCGTGGTCTTCCCGCGAGCCCTGTCACCCCCGCCCTGATCGGGCTGCCGACGAGCGCGGTGCCCGCCGCGCGCGAAACCTGACCGGAGGGCGATGCCCCAAGCGTCCTGGGACGGGAAGCCGAGCGTGCCGGTCCGCGACTGCCCGGACACCGGCGCTGCCCATGTCCCGGGTGAATGGTGACACCGCGGCGATCTTCAACCGTCGAGGTCGAGACCTCCCGTGACGGCCGCCGTGAGCCGGGTCACCGTGCGGGGCGCCCGGATTAAATCGGCACCCCCTTGACGTAGATCATCGGGGATTCCCACGATGGCAGCATGCCGATCGAGGCCATTTCGCCGACTCGTTCCGAGCGAGGTGCGGCACCCCTCTTCGGTGTGCCCCGCCCCGGGCTGACCGGCTGTCCGGGATCGCGCTGATTCCCCACCATCGTTTCGTGACGGACGTGGTGTGGGCCGTGCCCGCGTGTGAAGCCGCCGCCCCACGCTGAAGGAGAGCTGACCCATGACCAGCCACGAGAACCGATCGCCGGTCGGACGCCGGGCCCTGCTGGCCGGAGCCGCCGGTCTGGGCGCGGCGGTGGCCCTGCCCGTACAGGCGGCGCAGGCCGCCCCGCCCGAACCCGTCGCGCCGAAGGAGGCGCCCGGCCACGCGCCCGGCCACGCGCACGGGCGGTACCCGGCGAACTGGCCCGAACCCGCCCCGTACGGCACCGCCAACACGCGGCAGGACCTCTGGCCGAGGGAAGACAACTCCTTCGTGCTGCCACTGGAGTTGCGCCCGCGCGACGAGGAGCTCGGGCGGGTCTGGATGCGCGACACGTACGTCAACTGCTTCGCCGTGGACGGCCGTCCGCTCTACGTCGCCACCGGCACCACCCGGGTGCCGGGGCTCGAAGCCGCGGGGCCCTGGAACGACGGCATCTTCGTGTGGACGGCGCGCGACCTCAAGGGGCCCTGGAAGCTGGCCGACACGACCGGCATCCGGCCCGGCGCGGAGAAGGGCAAGGTGTGGTCGCCCGAGTTCGTGGAGGAGAACCGGCCGGGCCGTACGGTCGTCGCCCCCTGGCAGGAGTACTGGTTCGACTCCCAGTTCGGCAAGCGCGGGGAGGCGTGGGCGCCGGAGGTGCACCGGGTCGGCGGCCGGTGGTACATCGTCGCGTGCATGGGCGACCACTCGAAGAAGGTCGGCTCGTTCCTGCTCGTCAGCGAGGGCGGGGTGGAGGGCCCGTACCGGCTGATCGGGGGCAACCTCGACAAACCCTTCGGGGACCCGTTCATCGGCGGCCCCGCGTTCATCGCGCCCGGTGCCTACCACCACATCGACGGCAGCCTGTACTCCGAGGGTGACGACGCCTGGCTGGTGCTGCACAACAACCTGTACGCGAAGTTCCGGGACGACATGGAGGACATCGTCCCCACGACCGGTCTCCCCTCGTTCCGGCAGACGCCCTACACGCCCGAGCCGTACCTCGAAGGCGCGTACGTGTTCCCGTACGGCGGCAAGTACTTCCTGCTCCAGGCCGCCTGGGACCGGACCTCGGTCAACGCCGACGGCAGTACCCGCCAGGGGTACGACACCGCCGCGGCCGGGCGGGTCCAGTACCAGTACGACGCCGTCGCCGCCGTCTCCGACACCTTCGAGGGGCCGTACTCGCAGCGGTGGACGGTCGGCGTGGGCGCCGGCCACAACAACTTCTTCGAGGACCACCGCGGACAGTTGTGGGCGACGTTCTTCCGCAACCCGAACTTCGGCCACTGGTCCAACGCCTCACGGCTCGCCGACTCGGCCGTGCCCGGAGTCGTCCAGGTGGAGTGGACGGGGCCGGAGGGCAACCGGCTGTACGTCCGGCGCCGCGACTGACCCCGGGAGGGGAGGGTTGGCTGGGGAGGGAGGAGGGGCCGGGCGCGGGCGAGACGGTTCAGAGCTCCTCTTCTCCTCGCCTTCCCGTCTCTCCTTGTCCTCTCTCTCGCTCGTCCTCTTCGGCTTCCTCTTCCTCTTCCATGTCCGCCGGGCCCTGGTGGTCGGCGAGGACGTCCGTCAGCAGTTCCGCCACGGTGGTGGTCGGGTCGACCCCCGCCAGGACCGCCTCCATGTCGAGCACGTCGGCCGCCTCCTCCAGGGCCTCGAAATCCGCGATCGGCACCACGGCGGCCACGGGGGTGCCGTCGCGGGTGATCACCGTGGGTTCGCCCTGCTCGGCGTGGTCGATGGGGGCGGCGGGGTTCGCGCAGGCCTCCCGGACCGTCACGGTTCTCCTTGTGGTCATATGTCCAGTGTGTGCGCACCCGGGGCGGGTCCGCGCGTCCGGCCGTCGGTGGTGCTCGTCGGCCTGATCCGCAAACGCGCCCGGACCCTCTCCGGGCGCAATCTCACCTCCCGCGATCCGTGCGCTCACATGCGGCCCTGCCTGCACCTCTGATGCTTTACTGAGGCGTCCGGAAGGGTGTCGAAGGGGTCCGGAAGGGTCCTCCGGGGCGGCGCCGGGACCAAGTTCGTGAAGTTCTTCACAAGGAATTCGGTCCGCTCGGGGCAAGTTCTTCGCTCTCAGGGGTTCGAACGTGTCTGTGCGTACGTTTTGTGCGGTACGCGCGGGTGTCCCCCGCGCGGTGCGCGCGGGGTGTGAGGAGAGGGCGGAGGGGACGCGGAATGCCGTCGTCCCAGGGTCAAGGTCCAGCTCACAGGCGGTGAACAACGTTCGCCAGGAGGCTGTGGTTCCCCTTGCGGAGCATGACCTGGATCACGCGGGCCGCGCAGTGTAGCAGAGGGGGCACCCAACCTTGTGAAGGGGCTCACGAGCTACCCCTCCGGAAGGGGTGGATACTCGATTGCATGAGCACCACGGAGCGTCCCAGGATCCTCGTTGTAGGCGGTGGGTACGTAGGCCTGTACGCAGCTCGACGCATTCTCAAGAAGATGCGCTACGGAGAGGCGACCGTCACGGTCGTCGACCCGCGCTCGTACATGACCTACCAGCCCTTCCTTCCCGAAGCTGCCGCAGGCAGCATCTCGCCTCGGCATGTCGTCGTCCCCTTGCGACGCGTGCTGCCCAAGGCTGAGGTTCTCACCGGTCGTGTGACGACCATCGACCAGGACCGCAAGGTCGCCACGGTCGCGCCGATCGTCGGCGAGGCCTACGAGCTGCCCTTCGACTACCTCGTCATCGCGATGGGTGCGGTCTCCCGTACCTTCCCGATCCCCGGCCTCGCCGAGCAGGGCATCGGCATGAAGGGCATCGAAGAGGCCATCGGTCTGCGCAACCACGTCCTGGAGCAGCTGGACAAGGCTGACTCCACGACCGACGAGGAGATCCGCCGCAAGGCGCTGACCTTCGTCTTCGTCGGCGGTGGCTTCGCCGGTGCGGAGACCGTCGGTGAGGTCGAGGACATGGCCCGGGACGCGGCCAAGTACTACACGAACGTCAAGCGCGAGGACATGCGCTTCGTTCTCGTCGACGCCGCCGACAAGATCCTTCCCGAGGTGGGCCCGAAGCTGGGCGCCTACGGCAAGGAGCACCTGGAGTCCCGCGGTGTGGAGATCTACCTCTCCACCTCCATGGACAGCTGCGTCGACGGCCACGTCGTGCTGAAGAACGGCCTCGAGGTCGACTCCAGCACCATCGTGTGGACCGCCGGTGTGAAGCCGAACCCGGCGCTCTCCCGCTTCGGTCTGCCGCTCGGCCCGCGTGGCCACGTGGACACCAGCGAGAAGCTCCAGGTGCAGGGCACCGACTACATCTGGGCCGCCGGCGACAACGCCCAGGTCCCGGACATGGTCGGCCGCAAGGCCGGCAACCCGAACGCCTGGTGCCCGCCGAACGCCCAGCACGCGCTGCGCCAGGCCAAGGTCCTCGGCGACAACGTCGTCTCGGGCATGCGTGGCTTCCCCCAGAAGACGTACGAGCACGCCAACAAGGGTGCGGTCGCCGGTCTCGGCCTGCACAAGGGCGTCGCGATGATCGTCATGGGCAAGGTGAAGATCAAGCTCAAGGGCCGTCTCGCCTGGTACATGCACCGTGGTTACCACGGCATGGCGATGCCGACGTTCAACCGCAAGATCCGCGTCTTCGCCGACTGGACCCTCGCGATGTTCCTCAAGCGCGAGGTCGTCTCCCTGGGTGCCATGGAGACGCCGCGCGAGGAGTTCTACGAGGCCGCGAAGCCGGCTCCGGCTCCCGCCGCCGCGAAGCCCGAGGGCGAGAAGGCCAAGGCCTCCTGACCCCGGCGCTCCCGCGAGGGCGCTCGGGCTCCGTACGCGGAGCCGCCGGTGCATGACCTGTACGTCCCGAAGGGGCCGTCCGCCATCCGTGGTGCGGGCGGCCCCTTCGGCGTGCCCGGAAGGGTTTCGGCGGGCGAGTACCCGGAACCACGATGGATACTTGGTGACTACATGCATTTTGCCCAAGCATTGCCCAGTAGCGGGATGACGGTGGCTACGGCCAGAGTTGACGCATGTGTTACCTCGTCGCCACGCTGAGGCGTGTCGGCGAGGCAATGATGCATGTGTACGCATATATGGGCATTTTGGGAACACCACCACGGAGGTGTGCGCCATGGCAGACGCCGCGTCGCGGCTGACCGCTCTTCTCACGGAACTGCTCGGAGAACCCCTTCCGGTCCGCATCCGGGCCTGGGACGGCAGCGAAGCCGGGCCGCCGGGTGCCCCCGCTCTCGTCATCCGCCACCGCCGCGCCTTGCGACGACTGCTGTGGAAGCCGGGCGAGCTGGGACTGGCCCGGGGCTGGGTGGCCGGAGAGATCGACGTCGAGGGCAATCTGTACGAGGCACTCGACAGCATCGCCGCCCTCCTCTGGGAGCGGGGCGCCGACGCCAAGGAAGCGATCCACCCGCTGCGCGACCCGAAGATCCGCGCCTTCGCGAAGGGCCTCGCCCAGCTCGCGGGCCCCTACCCGCCGCCCGCCCCGCCCGCCGAGGAGATGCACCGCCGCCGCACCGGCCCGCTGCACACCAAGCGCCGGGACAAGGAGGCCATCAGCCACCACTACGACGTCGGCAACGACTTCTACGAGATGGTCCTCGGCCCGTCCATGGTCTACTCCTGCGCCTACTGGGAGGACGGCGGCACCCTGGAGGACGCCCAGCGCGACAAGCTCGACCTGGTCTGCCGAAAGCTCGCCCTGAAGGAGGGCGACCGGTTGCTCGACGTCGGGTGCGGCTGGGGCTCCATGGCCATCCACGCGGCCCGCGAGTACGGCGCCTTCGTCACCGGCGTGACCCTCTCCACCGAACAGGCCGCGTACGCCCGCAAGCGGGTCGCCGAGGAAGGGCTGACGGACCGCGTCGAGATCCGGGTGCAGGACTACCGGGACGTGCGCGACGGACCGTACGACGCGATCTCCTCGATCGGCATGGCCGAACACGTCGGCTCCGTCCGCTACCGCGAATACGCCGACGACCTCTACGCCCTCCTCAAGCCCGGCGGCCGTCTGCTCAACCACCAGATCGCCCGCCGCCCCGAGAAGGACGAAGAGGCGTACCACGTCGACGAGTTCATCGATGCCTACGTCTTCCCGGACGGCGAACTCGCCCCCTTGGGCCGGACACTCGGCCTGCTGGAAGAGGCCGGGTTCGAGGCCCGGGACGTCGAAGTGCTGCGCGAGCACTACGCGCTGACGTTGCGTCAGTGGGTCGCCAACCTGGAGGACAACTGGGCCGCCGCGGTCGCGGCCACCTCGCCCGGACGCGCCCGGGTGTGGCGGCTCTACATGGCCGCGTCCGCCCTCTCCTTCGAGCACAACAAGATCGGCGTCAATCAGATCCTCGCCGTCAAGCCGACGGACGCCGGACACTCCCGGATGCCCGCCCGCTCCCGCCGGTGGACGGCCTCCGCCACCGGCTGACGCGTACCACCACGCGGCAGGGGCCGGAGTCCATGAGCGTGTGGCTGTCGGATTCGTTGGTCTGCGGGCCGAAGTTCATCGTC
>NZ_JBSFVR010000315.1:0-8567 GCF_053592415.1 Streptomyces sp. NPDC002690
GTCCGGCAGCGAGTCTGCGTCCACCTGCCCCGGCCGGAGCTCCGCGCTGGGCGGCTTGGTGATCGACGCCTCCGGGATCGGCGGGATCTGACCGCCGGGTCGCCCGCCACGACCAGCGGGTCGAACAGCACGATCACCCCCGCGAGGAGCAGGAAGGCGAGCGGTCCGACGAGAAGGGGAACCAGGATCGAGCCGACCGTCTCGCCCCCGGCCCGGCCGGTGGCACCGGGGTGCAGATGGACCCGGAGCGCGGCCATGCCGGTGTAGTGCATCCCGCTCACGGCGGCGCCCATGACGACGGCGGCGCCCAGGCTCGGCAGGAAACCGCGGAGGGAGACGGCCGCCCAGAGCGCCACGGTGGCGGCGACCACGGCGATGACGACGGAGAGAGCCACGGTGGCCGTCGAGTACGCGAACTGTCCCCGGAACGCCATGGCCGCCATGCCGAGGTAGTGCATGGAGGCGATCCCGAGGCCGGTGATGGGGCCGCCGGTGACCAGTGCCAGCCGGGTCGCGCCCCGGTAACCCACGATGAAGATGCCGATACCGACCATGACGATCGCCACGGCGAGGCTCGCGAACATCAGTGGCAGGTCGTACGTGATCGCCGCGTCGTCGATACGGAAACCCATCATCGCGATGAAGTGCATGGTCCAGATTCCGGAGCCGATGGACGTGGCGCCGAGCGCGAGCCATCCGGCCCGGTGCGGGCGGCGGGCCGGATGCGACCCGGTGGACCGGACGGACCGGACGGACCGGACGGTGCAGCGAAGCCCCAGCGCGGCACCGAGGCAGGCCATGAGAAAGGCCACGACCGGAGTCACGAGGCCGTAGGAGAAGCCGTCGACTGTGCCCTGCATGCTGGATACGCCCTTCAGGAAAACGCGGTGCTGGTGGTGCTCTGCCGGTCGGCGGGCGGGCCGGGGCCCATGACTCCCGCCGACCGGCGGGGAAGCCGCTGGTCGCGGACCGGTCCCGCTCGGTCGAAGGATCGGGACGCACGGTCCCGGCGGGGCTCCGTCGGCCGGAGTTCCGCCAAAAACCGCCAGGCCCCGGCAAGCGAACACAAGGGCGGCATTTTATCGCCCGAAAACTGGAGCGGTGGAGAAAATGCCGCGCATGATCCAGTCCTCACCACTTCTCTCCTCGGTGAGGGTGACCGTCACACTCCTGCGACGTCACGCGCACCATTGCCCGCGCTTCACCCGGGCGCCGCCGGTGCCGGGCGTCGCATGCGGGTGGCCGGGGGCGGTGGTCGGTGGCGGTGGTCGGTGGCGGGTGCCGGTTGATGCTCCTCCTGTTCGTCAAGCGTGGCGAGCACGAGGCGCAAGGTACTTTCTCCGCATGGCACTCACCCCGGACGCCGAAGTCCGCAGCCGCGACGAACTGGTCTCCTTCGTCCGAGAACTGCGTCAGGACTGCCTCCGCAGGGGACACGAAGGGGAGAACCGGAGCATCGACCGCTTCCTGGAGGCCCTCGCGGCATGGATGCATGACGCACCGGGCTGGTACCAGAACATGGAGAAGGAGCTCCCGGAAGGCGGGGACTGGACGTTCTTGGCCCGAGCGCTTCAGGCCGCCACCGTCTACGAGTGACGTGTTCGCGTCCCGTGTCGCGCCCGGCGCCGTGGGCGTCGATGGGGTCGATGGGGTCGATGGGGTCGATGGGGTCGGGCATACCCGAGTATCGGGATCGATGTCGGTGGCGGACTCTACTGTGGCGGTATGACGAACGGCGCAGGCCCTGTGGAGTGGTCCGTCGTGGCGAGCCCCGTCGGACCCCTGATGCTCGCCACGACGGACACCGGCTTGGTCTCCGTGTCCTTCCACGCGCGACCCCCGGTGCGTGACCGGACGCTGGCGATGCTGCGGGAGAGGCTCGGTGCGGAGCCGGTGGAGGACGGCGGCTCCGCCGTGCTCGCCGCGGCGGCCCGTCTGCTCGACGCCTATTTCGACGGCGCGCTACGGACGTTCGATCTCCCCCTGGACTGGTCGTTGACCTCTGGCTTCCACCGCCGTGTCCTCCAGGAACTCGCCACAGGTGTTCCGTACGGCGCGGTCGTCGGGTACGGCGAGCTCGCCGCCCGGGTGGGGCGGCCGGACGGCGCGCAGGCGGTCGGGGCGGCCATGGGCGCCAACCCACTGCCGGTCGTCGTGCCGTGCCACCGGGTGGTGGAGAGCGGCGGCGGGCTGGGAGGGTTCGGCGGCGGTACGGAGACGAAGCGGCGGCTGCTGGAGCTGGAGGGCGTGCTGCCCCATCCGCTGTTCTGACCCCGGGCGGTGTTCTGACCCCGACCGGTGCTCGGCCCCCGGGCCCGGTGTTCTGCTCCTGGCCGGTGCTTTGCTACCGGCCGGTGCTCTGCTCCTGGCCGGTGCTCTGCTACCGGCTGCCCGCCCGCGCCTGCGGCGCGTACGGACCCGGGGGTCACCCCTTCTCGCGGAGCCCCGTCCATGCCGGGTGGCGGGGGTCGTCCGCGCGGACGACGGCGTCGGCGTGGTCGGCGGGGGCGGTCTCCTCCTCGTACCGCGCGAAGGCGGGCAGGGTCCACCGGGCTTCCTCGTCCGTGCGCCGCAGCAACGCGCCCGGCGAGAGCCGCAGATGGACCGCGAGGTCGAACGGGTACCACTGCCCCAGCAGCAGCGGCCCGTGCAGCACCAGCACCCCGCCCTCGGGCAGTTGGCGGTACGGGCTGCGGGTGGCCCGGTCGGTGGCCGGGTCCCACAGGTCCGGCAGGACGCGTCCGGTACCGCCAGGCTCCAGCGGCCCGAACACCTCGCGCCACAGCGCCCCGGTGTCGAACCAGCCCTGGGCGTACGAGTCGGGGTCCCGTCTGCCGTACTCGTACCGCAGACTCGCCGGGCGCAGGAATCCCTCGGTGGGGACGACGAGTACGGCCCGGCCGCGCAGGCGCAGGGCCTTGGCGAGGCGGTCGGCCAGGGGGCCGGTGCCGGCGGCGGGGGCGCCGTCGACGCCGATCCTGAGCCAGGGGCCGCCGCCGTCCGGGATCAGCCCGTCCGCGTGCGCGGCGAGGGCCTCGGCCAGCCGGTCCCAGGTGATCGCTTCGAGTCGCACCCGTTCATCATCCACCGGCGGCCGTGGCCATGGACCGGCGGCCGTGGCCATGGACCGGCGGCCGTGGCCGTGGACCGGCGGCCGGTCACTCCCCGCGCAGTTCCGCGGCGAGCGGACTCTCGCCGCGTACCTCGATCCGGCCGTCCTTCACCGCCTGCGCGAAGGTGACCTCGTCCCGGCCCATGGCCAGGCAGAGTTCGGCGTCCAGGGCGATACGGGCGTCGGCGCGGGGGTCGCCGCCGTAGCCGTAGACCTCCTCCCCTGGCGGTACGACGCCCGCGCGGACGTGGAACTCACCTTCGTCCAGGTGGACTTCGACCACGCCGGAGTGGGCGGTCGTGGCCAGGGAGCGGCGCAGCGGGAGGGCGAACCAATGGGCGCGGACGGCGTCGGTGGGGCGGCGTTCCTCCAGCGCGGGCGCGCCCCACTGGGCGAGGGCGGTGAGGACGGGCAGCAGTCCCCTGCCCCGGACGGTGAGTTCGTAGACCGAGGCGGCGGCCGGGGGCGGCAGCTTGCGGCGCAGCGCGAGGCCGCTCTGCTCCATGTCCTTGAGGCGGGAGGCGAGGACGTCCGTGCTGACTCCCGGCAGGTCCGCGTGCAGATCGGTGTAGCGGCGCGGTCCGGCCAGGAGTTCACGGACGATCAGCAGGGTCCACCGGTCTCCGACGGAGTCCAGGGCTCGGGCGGTGGCGCAGAACTGGTCGTAACTGCGTCGGCGTACGGGGCGCGCTGCTGGCTGCTGCTGACGTGGCATACGACGCAGTCTAGACATGTTGTTGGACTTTCCAAGGTCAGGCTTGGTAAAACCAAGTATCGCAATCGGCAGGGGAGGAACCGCATGGAGTTCCGGCAGTCCAGCAAGCTCGACGAGGTCTGTTACGAGATCCGTGGCCCGGTCATCGAGCAGGCGAACGCGCTGGAGGAGGCGGGCCACAGCGTGCTCCGCCTCAACACCGGCAACCCCGCGCTCTTCGGCTTCGAGGCGCCCGAGGAGATCGTCCAGGACATGATCCGGATGCTCCCCCAGGCGCACGGCTACACCGATTCGCGCGGCATCCTGTCGGCCCGCCGCGCGGTCGCCCAGCGCTACCAGGCGATGGGGCTGCCGGACGTCGACGTGGACGACATCTTCCTCGGCAACGGCGTCTCCGAGCTGATCTCCATGGCCGTCCAGGCGTTCCTGGAGGACGGCGACGAGGTGCTCGTGCCGAGCCCCGACTACCCGCTCTGGACCGCGGTGATCACCCTCGCCGGCGGCAAGGCCGTCCACTACACCTGCGACGAGCAGTCGGACTGGAACCCGGACCTCGCCGACATGGCTTCCAAGATCACCGACCGCACCAAGGCCGTGGTGATCATCAACCCCAACAACCCCACCGGCGCGGTCTATTCGAAGGAGACCCTGGAGGGCGTCCTCGACCTCGCCCGCCGCAACGGGCTGCTGGTCTACGCCGACGAGATCTACGACCAGATCCTCTACGACGACGCGGTGCACCACCCGGTCGCGTCCCTCGCCCCGGACCTGCTCACCCTCACCTTCAGCGGGCTGTCGAAGACGTACCGGGTCGCCGGGTTCCGCTCGGGGTGGCTGGTGGTCTCCGGCCCGCAGGAGCACGCGCGCGGCTACCTCGAAGGCCTGACCACGCTGGCCTCCATGCGGCTGTGCGCCAACGCCCCCGCGCAGTACGCCATCCAGGCCGCGCTCGGCGGCCGGCAGACCATCCGGGAACTCGTCGCCCCCGGCGGCAGGCTGTACGAGCAGCGCGACCGTGCCTGGCAGAAGCTGAACGAGATTCCCGGGGTGTCCTGCGTGAAGCCGAAGGGTGCGCTCTACGCGTTCCCCCGGATCGACCCGAAGGTGCACCGGATCTTCGACGACGAGCGGTTCGTGCTCGACCTGCTGCTCCGGGAGAAGATCCAGGTGGTGCAGGGCACCGGCTTCAACTGGCCCCGGCCCGACCACTTCCGCATTCTGACGCTGCCGCACGCCGACGACCTCGACGCCGCGATCAGCCGCATCGGGCGGTTCCTGGAGGGGTACCGGCAGTGAGCGGGGGACCCGCCTCCGGCTCTTCGCGTCCCCCGGGCCTTCGCGTCCCCGGGCCTTCGCGCCCCCCGGCCCTTCGCGTCTCAGGCCCTTCGCGCCCCCCGGCCCTTCGCGTCTCAGGCAGGGCGGAACCTGCGCACCAGCCCCCTGAGCGGGATGTCGGCGAGCCAGAACCAGATGGCCGCGAAGGGGTGCCAGGCGAAGGCGAGGGGGACGGACACGGCGAAGACCAGCGCCCTCGCCCCCAGGTCGACGGAGACCGACCGGGCGGAAGCAGCCGCCGCGCCGTCCTCCGCCCGGCCCGCACCCGGTGCCCACCGGCCGCGACGTCCCGTCCTGAGCACCGCCAGCCCCAGCAGGTTGGTGACGGCGACGGTACCCGCGTAGACCGCGACCGCGAGGGGTTCGGAGGCGTATTCGGAGAGCAGCGAGGTCGGGAAGGGGAGAAAGGCGACCGCCCCGAGCCAGACGAGCGCGAACCGGATCGAGGGCCCCTCGAACAGGGGAACGAGAGCCAGGATGCGCCGGTGGTCGCGCCAGAAGCCCGCGAGGATGACGAAGCTCAGCGCATAGGCGCCGACATCGGGCAGCGCGTCCTGGACCGCGTCCCTGAAGCGGGCGTCGTCCAGGCCCCGGGGCACCCGGATGTCGAGCACCAGCAGGGTCATGGCGATCGCGAAGATCCCGTCCGACAAGCCGGTCAGCCGGTCCGCCGTCCTCGCACCGTCCTCCCGTGCCCGCTCGTCGCTCACCGGGTCAGCTTCCCCGGGCCGCACCGGCGCCGCGCGGATTACTCCGACGGCGGGCGGGCCGTGGCTTCCGCGTCCTCGTTCCGGCGGAACGTCCCCGGAGAAGCACGGAGAACGGGAGCGGGCCCGGAGACGTAGCCGGCCTCCGGGCCCTGTGGGTGCCGCCTTCGTCGCACGCCGGCACGTTTAAGGACCAGGGTCAGTCGTGATGTCGTCGCGTCCTGCCTTTGGACCACCGCAGATCGAGCTCTGCGGGCCAGATTCGAACTGGCATTTCGACGCCGCTGGGCCCTGGACCGGTCGATCCGGCGATCGGCGGCCCATGCTGAGTCTGGAGCAAGAGTCTGAGATTGATCGCGGTCTGCCTCTGCCTGTTGGGCCACTCCGGCGGGGAGCTGGTGCGTTCCGGGCCCGCCCCGCCGCAGGGCGGGGATCATGATCCGGAAGTGCCGGAGGGAGGACTCGAACCTCCACTGGAACCGCGTCCGTCACGACAAGCCTCAGTTTCAGCTTGCGCTCCTCGCGCACCCCGGCCGCGGTTCTCCGTGGCCGGGGAATCCATGATCGGTCACCCGAAGAGGTAACCGAATACCGCGTCACCCACCCGCTGGTCGACGACCTCGGCCGCGTTGGCCTCCTCGCGGGCGTACTTCACGGCCTGCTGGAGCTTCTCCACCCGCTCCGTCAGCTCCCGCACCCGGCGGGCGGGGAGGGCGCCGGAGAACTTCACCGTCGTCCAGTAACCGATCGGCACGTCCTCGTAGTACACCTCGACCTGTGCCGGGTGCTTCTCCGTCGCCTCCGCCTTGACATGGTTGCGGGGCACCTTCTTCGTACGGAGGGTGCGCACCGGCTCGGTCTTCCACGAGTCGGTCGACGGGTCCTGCGCCCACGCCTCGGAGGCGTCCAGCACCGGCAGCTTGCGGACGAAGGTGCCGATGTCGGTCAGCTGCTTCTCCAGGAAGAGGAGGTAGGAGACCGGGGCGTCCGCGACGATCACCCGGCCGTCGACCGTGACGTCCGCGCGGGCCGCGCAGTTCGCCCGGTCCTTGGTGGCGGTCACGTCGAAGAGGCGGGTCAGCGCGGCGGCGGTGTCCCGCAGCACGTCCTCGGCCTTGACCTGCACCAGCGTCGATTCGGGCGGCAACTGCTCGCCCTCCTCGTCCTTCGGCTGGTACGTACGGGTGAGCCCGGCCAGCAACCCGGGCTTCTGGAGACCGTGATGGGCGGCGGTGAGGTCCTGGTGGGCCTTGGACTTGACGCCCTTCTCCACCGCGATGATCTGATTGAGTTTCGCCACGCCACGGAAGCTAGCACCGGCAACAGGGGTTCCTCCAGGGGATTTTCGCCCGGCTACCGCCAAGTGCCCTCGCCCGCCCTCTCATTGGCCGAGCAGCGCCAGCAGTACACCCACCGGGTCGGTGCCCGGCCTGGCTCGGGGCCACCAGTCCTCACTGCCGGAGTCGGCCTCGTAGCCGTACCAGAGGTTGTCCCGGCCGAAGCGGAGCTGGAGCGTGCCGCCGGGGTGGGTGAGGTGGTTGCGCCAGGGCTGGAAGCGGGGGAAGTCGGCCGCGGCCAGGCCCGGGCGGGCCCGGTCGAAGGGGCCGGCCGGGGGGTCCCACGGGGTTTCCAGCACGGCGAGCCCTTCCGCGCCGCCCTGCCGCCAGGCGGCCACGGCGCGGGCGAGGTCGGTGGTGTTGCGGCCGGTGGCGTGCGCGAGTTCGCGGTAGAGGGCCCGCGAGGTGGCGGTGAGCCCGGCGGTGGGTCCGGCTGCCGCCAGCCGGACGGCGTCCTGCCAGGCGCTCAGTCCGGCGAGCGGGTCGCGGCCGGTGGTGAGGATCGCGTGGGCGCGGGCCGCCGCATCGGTGGCCAGCTGGTCCAGGGCCAACGGATCGCGGGCGCCCGGCAGTTCGGGGTAGGCGGGCGGCCTGCCGGGGAGAGCGGGCACGGGCAGCGGGGGCGGCAGCGGCAGCAGGTAGCGCCCGGCGAGCGCCTCCCGGGCAGGCACCGAGGGGGCTTCGGGAGCCTCCGGGCGCTCAAGGGCGGCGTGCTCGGCGTTGCGCCGGGCGAGCTCGTCCAGGAGTTCGCGTTCACCGCGTCCGCGCAGGAGCAGCAGGACGAACGGATCGGTGTCCAGCAGACGGGCCGTCTGGTAGCAGAGCGCCGCGACGTGTTTGCAGGGCAGCGCACGGTCGGGGCACGAGCAGGTCGGGTCGAGATCGTCGACGGCCGGCAGCAGCCGGACCCCGGCACCGTCGGCGGTGTCGACCAAGGCATGCGGCATGGTCCTGGCCAGCAGCGCGGAGAAGTGCCCGGGGCGGGCTGCCACCGCGTCCAGCAGCGTGTCCCAGCCGCTCTCGGTGTATACGCGCAGGCGGATCTCCGCGCGGTACGGGCGGGGCCTGCTGCCGTGCACGTACGCGACGACCCGGCCGGGGGTGACGGTGATCGCGGCGACATGGCCCGAGTCGGCGTACGCGCGGCCCCGGGCGAGGCGCCCCTCGTCCAGCGAGAGCCCTTCCAGCGCGGCCACCCAAGCGCGGCCCCACCAGCTGTCCGCGAAGGGCTCGCCCTCGGCGGACGTACGGGCGGGGACCGCCTCGAAGGTGCGGCGCAGGCCGTCCGGGCCCGGCCGGGCGGCTCCTCGCCTACAACGGCAGGTTGCGCGGGATCTCCGGCGCCGAGACCGACAAACGGG
>NZ_JBSFVR010000316.1:0-8567 GCF_053592415.1 Streptomyces sp. NPDC002690
GGCCCGTCGCGGACCTCGCCCAGCTGCCCGGACGCGACGGCGCGGCTGCCACGCTGGACCTGGTGCCGCCCGTCGGCGTGCGGGACGGCGGCTTCTCCGCCCGGCTCGACCGTGTCGGGGCCCTGCCGGTGTGGGCGGCGGACGTGAGGGAACCGGGCGACGCGTACGAGCGCCTCACCGAACTGGTGAGGGCTGCCACCCATCGGTACGCCACCCATGGTCATGGCGACGCGACGATGCTGGTGCACGCCGCCACGGCCCCCAACGCCGTCCTGCGCACCCTGCCCGCGCTCCCGGAAGCCCTGTGGCCGCCGAGTCTGCGGGCCGCGTGGACGGCCTCCGCGGCGGTGACGGCCATGTACGCGCCGGACGCGCCGGTCGCGTACACCCCGCCGGGCACCTTCATCCCGGAAGAGGTCTTCGAGCGGGCTCTGGCGCACGGCGACGAGCACGTGATCAAACTGACGGACACGGCCCTCGACTTCGGCGACCGGCCGGCCCTCGCGGCGGCTTGGCGCTCCATCGAGCTGACACCGCCGGAGTGAAGCGCGCCCCGGCCCGTTCCGGCGCCGAGGCGGTCCGGCGGAAGGTTCCTTCCTCTCGTCTCCGCCCCGGTACGGGCTCGCTCAGACGTCGTCGCGGACCATGGCCAGCAGACGGTCCAGTACACGGGGTCCACCCGCGCGCAGGCCGTCGTGCTCGAACTCGTCGGTCACCCAGGTCCGCAGCCCGCGGATGCCCGATGCCGTGGCGAGGGCGTGGGCCGTGTCCACGTACATGTCGTCGTGGTAGACGGCCGCCACGACCGGGACCTTGTTGGCGGCGAGGCGCTCCATGTCGTACAGCTCCGGCCAGTCGGTACGGGCGGCCAGCAGCTCCGCGGTCTCGCGCAGCGGGCGCAGCGCGGGGTCGGTGGCGAAGTGCCAGGGGTGGATGCTCTCACCGGTGAAGAGCAGCGGGCCGTCGCCGGCGAGTGCGGAATTGGCGTCGAACTGCGGGAATTCCGCGCGGACCCGCTCGGCGGACCAGGCGGTGGCGCGCTCGCCCTGTCCGTAGATCGCCTCGTGCATCAGGGCGTACAGCGGGTGCCCGGCGAAGGAGTTCGCGGTGCGCACAGCCTCCTGGAAGGCGTCGGAGAGCGCGGGACCGTCCGGCGTGGCGACGAAGGCGTTCTCCAGCAGGTAGTGGAGCTGGTGGCTTCCCTGGCCGCCGCCGAGCAGGATGCCGAGCGACTGGAAGCCCTCGGGCGTCAGCTCGTGGCCGGCGGACTCGACGCGGTGCGACGCGAGGTACGCGGCGATCTCACGTGCCCGCGCCACGTCCTGCGGGTAACGGGCGTAGTGGGCGGCGACCTTCCGCTCGATGCGTGGGTAGGCCGCCCGGTACACCTCGTCCGCATGGGCGTCGAGCGACGGCAGTCCGCCCGTGATCAGTACGGCCGCCAGGCCCTCCGGGGCCGCCGACAGGTAGCGGACGGCGCAGAACCCGCCGAAGGACTGGCCGAGAACCGTCCAGGGGCGCCCGCCGGTGAGCTGCGCGCGGATCAGTTCGCAGTCCCGCACGATGTTGTCGGAACGGAAATGGCCCAGATACGTGGCCTGTTCGGCGGGTCCGCCGCGCATCGGCAGGGTCTGCCGGTTCGCCGGGGTCGAGAGTCCGGTACCCCGCTGGTCGAGGAGGAGTACCCGGAAGTCTTCGAGGGCCCGGCCGAGCCACGCCTCCGTACCGATGAACCGCCGCGCTCCGAACCCCGGGCCGCCTTCCAGGTAGACCAGCCAGGGCAGCTCCTCGCCGGCCTTCGACGACGCGACCGCCTCCCGGCCGAAGACCTCGATCCGCTCGCCCTCGGGATCGGCGTGGTCGAGGGGGACGGTGAACCTGCGGTCCGTGAAGACGACGCCCGGGTGGCGGAAACTGCTCACAGTGCTGCTCCTGAATCGTTCGGATTCCGGACAGTTCAGCACACGGCCTCGCCCTGGCTCTTCCCGCCCCTGCCACGGGCGCTCCCGGAGCCCGCCGTCAGGCGAGGGAGCCCTCCCCCGCACGCCGGTAGGTGCTGCCGTCGCGGGTCCGGGTCAGCAACCTCGCCTCGATCAGGTAGCGACGGAGGGCAGCCGCGTCGTCGTGGACCGTCCGGAGCGCGTCGTTGACCTCGCGTTCCGTGTAGTCGCGTCCGGGCCGGAAGAGCGTCTCGGCGAGGTGGGCCAGCAGCGGTCCCCGGCGGGCGGGTTTACGCGGGACGGACTTCAGCCGCCCCCGGGAGAAGAGGTCCGCCAGATGGTGGGCGGGGTGTGTGTCGTTGTCGGGCATGAAAGGCAGCGTCGCAGCGTCGTCGTCGTGCGCGCAACGCGGTTTTCACACCGCGTGCACGCCGCTCACCAGCGGCGATACCGTGCGCCAAGCGCCCCTGGAAGCCCCGCGAGCGGTGCGCCGAGCGCCACCGGGAGCCACCCGACGGCCCCGGCGACCGCGACACCGCGGCTCTTGACCGGCTCCCGGCGGGCCGCCTAGGTTCGGCATAGAAAGCGCTTGCTATACGGCGGGCGCACCGTTCCGTCGAGCCGAGGGTCCCGCCATGCCCACTCCCGCCCCACCTCCGCGTCCGGTGCGCGTCGCGATCGTCGGCACGGGCGCCATCGCCCGGGTCGGACATCTGCCCGCGCTCGTCGCACTCGCGGCGGAGCAGCCGCTGGAGATCGTCGCGGCGGTCGACCGCGATGCCACCGCCGCCGAGGCGTTCCGCGCGGAGGCCGGTATCGCCGCCGCCTACACGGATCTGACGGTGATGCTGGCCGAGCGGCGCCCGGACCTCGTCGTCCTGTGCACCCCGCCGCGTTTCCACCGGGAGCAGACGGTCGCCGCGCTGCGGGCCGGTGCCTGGGTGTGGTGCGAGAAACCGCCCTGTCCGTCGCTGGCGGACTTCGACGCGATCGAGGCGGCCGAGGCCCCGGAGTCCGGCGGCCCGTACGCGGCGATCGTCTTCCAGCACCGGTTCGGCTCGGGGGCGGACCACGTGCGGCGGCTGCTCTCGTCCGGCGCGCTGGGCAGACCGCTGGTCGCCCACTGCCAGACCACTTGGTACCGCGACCAGGCGTACTACGCGGTGCCCTGGCGAGGGCGGTGGGACAGCGAGGGCGGTGGCCCGGCGATGGGGCACGGCATCCACCAGATGGATCTGCTCCTCGATCTGCTCGGCCCGTGGGAGGAGATCCGCGCGATGGCCGGAAGGCTGGTGCACGACGTCGAGACGGAGGACGTCTCCACCGCGCTGGTGCGGTTCGCCGGCGGCACGCTGGCGACGGTCGTGAACAGTGTGCTGAGTCCCGACGAGGTGAGCCGTATCCGCATCGACTGCGAGCACGCGACGGTGGAGCTCACCCATCTGTACGGGCACCGCAACGCGGACTGGCGGATCACTCCCGTGCCCGGGACACCGCCAGGGCGGGTGGCCGGCTGGCGGGATTTCGGCGCCGACGTGCCCAGTTCGCACGAGGCCCAACTGCGCGGTCTGCTCGTCGACCTGCGGGCCGGGCGCAGACCGCGCGGCAGCGGGGCGGACGGCCGCAAAAGCCTGGAGCTGGTCACCGCGCTCTACAAGGCAGCCTTCACCGGGGCTTCCGTCCGGGCGGGCGACATCGGGCCGGACGATCCGTACTACCGCGCCCTGCACGGCGACGCGCCGGGCTGGGCGCCCGGGACCGGAACCGGAACCGGGACCGGGACCGGGACCGGGACCACGAGCGCTACGAACACCACGAACACCACGCCGGAGACCATCGCATGACCGCGAAGCCCGTACTCGTCCACCGGCACGGCGACGACGTCCGTGTCTCCGTCGGCTCCACCGGGGTGGAGCTGCTGCGGTACGTCTACCGGGCCGAGGCCGCCTGGGAGGCGCCGAAGCCGTACATCCATCCGCTGCGCACGCTCGCGGGCCGTACGGTCACCGACTACCGACCCAACGACCACCGCTGGCACAAAGGGCTCCAGATGACCGCCTCGCACCTGTCGGGCCAGAACCTATGGGGCGGCAACTCCTACGTGCACGGCGAGGGTTACCGGCCGCTGCCCGAACGGGTCGGCTCGATGGCGCACGCCGGGTTCGACGAGATCTCCGCGCGGGAGGACCGGATCACCCTCGTGGAACGGCTGACCTGGCATCCGTACTCCGGCGAGCACTGGGCCGACGAGGTGCGGCGGGTGGAGGTGCACGACATCGACCCGGCGGCCGGGAGCTGGGCCCTGACGTGGTCCAGCGTGGTGACCAACCGGCGTGCGGAGCCTCTGCGGTTCGGCAGTCCGGCGACGCACGGGCGGGCCGGCGCCGGGTACACCGGGCTGTTCTGGCGCGGACCGCGTGCCTTCCGAGGCGGCCGGATACTCTCCGCCGAGGGCGAGGGACCGGGGCTGATGGGGCGGCAGTCCGACTGGCTCGCGTACACCGGGGAGCACGACGGCTTCGACGGCCACGCCACGGTCGTCATGGCCCACGCCCCCGAGAACGACCACACCGGCGCGGGCGGGGAGCATCCGGCGCACTGGTTCGTGCGCAACGACTCCTACGCGGGCATGGCACCGTCGTTCGCGTTCCACGAGGAGCTGGTGCTCGATCCCGGCCTGTCCCTCACGCGGCGCTACCGGGTCCTGATCGCGGACGGCGCCTGGGACCGGGACCGGATCGAGGACGGTCTGGGCCGGATGGCCTGGTAGGAGGCGCGCCGGTCCTCACCGGGCCCGGATCGCCCGGGCGGGGACCGGCGCGGGCCGGCTTGCGTCCGTACGGTGGCACCTGGAAGCAGGGGTGCTGCGAAGGCGATCTTCGGGGCAGTTTGTAGGAATGTCTGTTTCCGCACCCGTACTCGAACTTGTCCGGCGCACCACCGAACCGGCGGCCGTACAGACCCTGCGTTCCACGGCAGCGGCCGTCATCGCGTTCTCCGTGGCGCAGGCGACGCTGCCTCAGCCGGCGCCGCTGACCGCTCCGCTGACGGCGCTGCTGGTCGTGCAGGTGACCCTCTACGCGACCCTGACCACCGGCATCCGCAGAGTCAACTCGGTGATCGTCGGTGTCCTCATCGCGATCGGTTTCAGCGCGCTGGTGGGACTGAACTGGTGGAGCCTGGGGCTGACGATCTTCACCGCCCTGCTGATCGGCCGGGTCGTACGGGTCAACGAGTTCGTCCCCGAGGTCGCGATCAGCGCGATGCTCGTACTGGGCGTCTCCCAGGTCGCCGACACCGCCTGGGACCGGATCCTGGAGACCTTGATCGGTGCGGGGGTCGGGCTGCTCTTCAACCTCTTTTTCGCGCCACCGGTGTGGGTGGAGACGGCCGGCGCCTCCATCGAGGGACTGGCCACCCGGATGGGCTCGATGCTGCGTGCCATGGGCCAGGAGATCGGTGGCCACATCCCCGTGACGGAGGCGGCCGCACGGCTGCACGAGGCCCGGCGTCTCGACCACGACATCGTGGAGGTGGACGCCTCGCTGCGGCAGGCCGAGGAAAGTCTCATGCTCAACCCGAGGGTGCGCCAGGGGCTGCTGAACCGTGTCGTCCTGCGTACCGGTCTCGACACGTTGGAGATCTGCGCGGTCGTGCTGCGCGTGCTGACCCGGACCCTGACGGACCTGGCCAAGCAGCGCACCGAGGAGACGATGTTTCCCGAGGACGTGGGCCAGGGACTCACGGAACTCTTCGACCGGATGGCCGAGGCGATCGAGGCGTTCGCCCGGCTGATCACCTCGCCGCTCGCGGCCGGCGGCGAGCAGGCCGAGGACCGCCTCGCCGAGGCACTGACGCGCGGCCGCGAGACGCGCGACCGGGTCGCCGATCTGCTGCTGGAGGACGTGCAGGAGCACCCCCGGCAGTGGCAGCTGCACGGGGCGTTGCTGGCCGAGGTGGACCGCGTGCTCGACGAGCTCGACATCGACAAGCGCACGGAGCGGCTCGGTGAGGAGCTCGACCGCCGGTCGGCGGAACTGCACGAGCGCCACCCCCTGCTGCGCAGGCTGAGGCGGAGGCTGAGCGGCAACGGCGCGCGGCGACGGCCGGCCAAGGAGTCCTGAGGTCCGTTCCCGGTCCCTCCGCGCCGGTTCCGGCTCGCCCACCGGCGCGGGGCGACGGCCCCGGGGCCCTTCGTATCGGTTCGCGCGCAACCCATTGACCGCCGATTCCGGTTGACGTACCGTCACCGGCGTTCGCATACAAGAACTCGGTTCAGAAGAACGAACGCCGTTCCTCGCACTTTCCCGACCGAGAGCTTGCCTTTACCACCGCACCAACACTTCCTGGTGCCTGCGGAGGACGCCGCAGGCGGTGAAAGGACCCTCGAATGCGCACGGAGAATCAGCATGCCAGAAGGCGGGGCGGCAGGGCAGCCGCCTCGTTCCTCGCGGTCGCCGCACTGATAGCGGCGACACTCACCGCCCTGTTCGCCACCGGCTCGGCCTCGGCCGCACCCGCAGCCGGTTCGTACACCCTGAAGAACGCCGGCAGCGGACTGTGTCTGGAAGTCCCGGGCGCCAGCACCTCCGTCGGCACCCAGCTCACCCAGAACAACTGCGCGGGCACCGCGGCGCAGACCTGGAAGCTCACGGCCTCGGGCAGCGGCTACACCCTGATCGCCTCGCACAGCGGTAAGTGCGCCGGCGTGAAGGACGCTTCCACCAGCGCCGGCAAGGCCGTGGAACAGCAGACCTGCAGCGGCGCGGCAACCCAGGTGTGGACTCTCACCCAGGTCAGCGGAAGCATCTACCAGGTCGTCAACAGCAATGGCGGCAAGTGCCTCAACACCAAGGACTCCGCCACCAGCGCCGGCACCCTGGTCCAGCAGAACTCCTGCGACTCGGTGACCAGCAAGCGCTGGACGTTCACCGCGGCCGGGTCGACCACGACCCCGACCGACCCGCCGACGACGACCCCTCCCACCACCACGCCGCCCAGCTCGGGGTCGAAGCCCTCCTGGCCGACCGCCACCGGGAGCCAGGCCGTCTCGGCCAGCATCCAGGTGTCCGGCACCTACGACGGCAGCCTGAAGCGCTTCTACGGAACCGGTGACCTGGGCAGCGACGGCCAGGACGAGGACCAGCCGGCGATGTTCGAACTGGCCGCCGGCGCCACCCTGCAGAACGTCATCCTCGGCTCCCCCGCCGCCGACGGCGTCCACTGCGCCGGTGCCTGCACGCTCAAGAACGTCTGGTGGGAGGACGTGGGCGAGGACGCCGCGACCTTCCGCGGCAGCTCCTCCTCGCAGGTTGCCACGGTCGACGGCGGCGGCGCTCGGCTGGCGGACGACAAGGTCTTCCAGCACAACGGCGCCGGCACGGTCGTCATCAAGAACTTCCAGGTCGACGACTTCGGCAAGCTGTACCGCTCCTGCGGCAACTGCTCGACGCAGTACGGCCGCCACGTCGAGATCTCGAACGTCTGGATCACCGCGCCGGGCACGTCCGTGGTGGGCATCAACACCAACTACGGGGACACGGCCAAGATCTCGGGCGTCACGATCTACGACGACGCGGACCGCGACATCGACATCTGCAAGAAGTACAAGGGGGTGACGAGCGGAGAGCCGTCCGAGACCGGTTCGGGCGCCGATGGCACGTACTGCATCTACAGCTCCTCCTCCATCACCTACGTGGACTGAGCCGGCACCGGCGGGAGCCGGAGCACGGCAGGACGGAGGGGCGGCGCGTGCCACGCGCCGCCCCTTCGGGCCGTTCGCAGCCGCCCGCCGGACCTCGTGGCGTTCCGCGGCGGCCTTCGGGAAGCCTCGTCGGAACCACCTGCTACGGCACCGAGTGAGCGCACCGCCCACGATGCCGACGCCTCCGGCCGAACTCCATGGTGGACAAGGATCGATCCGGCGTACGGTCGGCGTGCCGACGACCTCGGAGTAGCACGCGACCGACACCCGACCCGAGCGGCTGCCGTTCGACCAGCACTCGGCGTCCGACAGTCGGCCGTTCCAGCGACCGACGCATGCGGAGCCGGTCGGCGAGGGCTGGACCAGAGAACCTTCGCCTTGGTTTTTCGGTGAGCGGGTGACTGGCGAGTGCCGGGCTGACGGCATCGAATCGAGCGGGGGAGATGTCGACAGTGGCCGAGAACGCGCCGTGGACAGGTGACGATCAAGATCACAACGATCGATGTCATGCGCGGTGGCGAGCGTCGTTGAACCGCTCGTCGGCGCAGCCCGACTACCTGGACGAGTGGTACGACACCCAGTGCGGAGGATGCCGCTTCTGGATCGCGTTGAGCGGGCAGCTCGGCCGGGACTACGGGGCGTGCGGCAACCCCGGCTCGTCTTTCGACGGGCGAGTTCGGTTCGAACACGACGGTTGCGAGAGCTTCGCCGGTCGAGCCGACGGGTCGTTCGGGTAGCGGCCGGTCGAGCAGTGCCGGCTCTGCCCGGAGTGAGCGGAGGCGTGACGTCGACGGCGCGATTCTCCCGCCGGACGATGTGGCGGCGGACCATGCGGCGCCGGGCGGCCGTGTCTGACAATTCGCGTCGGACCAGCGGGCGGTGGATCGGGCCGCGATCCGGTTGAGCCATGAGCCGGCGGTCAT
>NZ_JBSFVR010000317.1:0-8560 GCF_053592415.1 Streptomyces sp. NPDC002690
GACTTGTGAGCAGTGGTGTCCTATACCGCTCCCCAGCCGGGGGGGGGGGGGCGGGCCCCCCCCCCCCCCCCCCGGGCCCCCGCGCCCCCCCCCCCCCCCACGTCGAGCCGGTCGGAGGAGATTTCCACGAGCGCCTCGGGGGGCAGACCCGCCTCGGCGAGGGCCGCGAGGGCCCCCACCCGGCGGTCGCGGATCTGGTGGAGATCGCCGAGGCCGCTGACGTACGCGACGCTCCGGTGGCCTGCCTGGAGGAGGTGGCCCACGGCCAGCGCCCCGCCGCGCACGTCGTCCACGGAGACGGAACAGGAGTCCGGGCCGGAGGCCACCCGGTCGACCAGGACGAACGGAATCCGGTGGCGGCCGAACGACTCCAGGTTGTGTCCGCTCGCGTCCGCCGGGGTGACCAGGACGCCGCAGACCCTCTGTTCGGCGAAGAGGCCGAGGTATTCGGCCTCCTCGGCCGGGTTCTGGTCGCTGTTGCAGACCATGACCCCGAGGCCGGCCTTCCGCGCGGCGCGCTCCGCGCCCCGGGCCACGTCCACGAAGAACGGGTTGCCCATGTCCAGGACGAGCAGCGCCATGATGCGGCTGCGGCCGGCCCTGAGCTGGCGCGCGGACTCGCTCCGTACGTAGCCCAGCTCCTCGATGGCGGCGAGAACGCGGGCGCGCGTCTCCGGCAGCACCGCGTCGGGCCGGTTGATGACGTTCGAGACCGTGCCCACCGAGACGCCGGCCCGCCGGGCCACATCCTTGATCCCTGCCACACGCGCCACTTGTCCTGCCCCACTGATGCCCGCTGCTGCCCCCGCCGCCATGACCGGTCGGCGGATCTTCCCCATCGTACGGAGAACCGTCACCGGTCCGGGAGCCGGGCGGGCTCATGAAATGATTCAATCCGCGTCGGGTCCGACCCGTCCTCGGACATCGGGCCGACGGGGCCCTCCGTCGTCCGGGCGCGGGGTTCACGTCGCCCTGGCCACCGTGGCTGAATCAATTCAGGCCGACACGGACGCCGACCGGGCGGGCGCGGGCCCCGGGCGGGCTCAGAGTCCGTGCTTCTTCAGGATGGCCTCGATGTCGCTGAAGTCGTCCCCCGGCTCCGCCTTCCCCTTCCCGCCGGGCCCCGCCCCGGGACGGGTGCCGGGGCGCTGTTCGCCGGCCGCCGGGCGGAGGGAGGGCGCGGAGGCGGCCGGGGCGATCCGGTCGCTCTCCCCGCCCCCGCGCGCGGCCTTGCGCTCCTCACGGGTCAGCCCTCGGCGACGCTCCACGGCCCGGGTGGTGACGAAGAGCAGCCAGGCGGCGCCGAGCAGTACGAAACCGATCCACACGCTCGGCTTGAACGCGATCCCGGCCACCCACTCCACGACGCCCGTCAGGACGAGACCGATCGGGACGAGCGAGTACGCGGCGATCCTGGCCGCGGCGAGGAACCTCTTGCGGTACGCCGTCACCGCGGCGATCCCCAGGCCCGCCGCCGAAGCCGCGGAACAAATGGTCTCGGCAATCATCGGAGCCTCCAGCGGCAGGAACGGACGTCCTCTCCATCGTGCACCGCCTGTCGGGGACCGGGCCATGCCGTCGGCCGTTCGTCAGGGACTTTTCGGGGTCCGGCTCCTCCTGAAGGCCGTCCCGCCGTTCCTGGCGGCTCGCCGATTGGGTGGTCTCCGTGCCTGCTGAAAGACTGGCCGCATGAGCGATTCCACCCCCGCAAGCCCCGTCGTCGTCGATCTCTGGTGCGAGCTCGAATGCCCCGACTGCCACCGCGCCCTCACCGATGTGCACGCCCTGCGCGCCCGGTACGGCGACCGTATCGAGATCCGGCTGCGGCATTTCCCGCTGGAGAAGCACAAGCACGCGTACGCGGCGGCCCAGGCGGCGGAGGAGGCCGCGGTCCAGGGCAAGGACTGGCCGTACATCGAGGCGGTGCTGGGGCGGACCTCCGAGCTGTCCCGTGCGGGCGAGCCGTTGCTTCTGGAGGTCGCCGGTGAACTAGGCCTGGACGCCGAGGAGTTCGACACCGCCCTGATCGACGGCCGGCACCTGCTGATCGTCGACGCCGACCAGGCCGAGGGGAAGGCGATCGGGGTGACCGGCACCCCGACCTATGTCGTCGGTGACGAGCGCCTCGACGGCGGGAAGAGCCAGGACGGACTGCGCGAGCGGATCGAGTCCATCGTCGACCGGCTGCTCGCGGCCCAGGGCTGACCGGCCGGCGCGGTGAAGGGCTCCGGTGCCTTTCGCCGCGCCCGGGCCGGCGCCCCGGCCACGGCGTTACAGGGCCTTCACCACGTTGTGCGAGACGGGCTCGTACCCCAGCGACTCGTAGAGCCTGCGGGCCGGCGTGTTCGAGGTGAAGACGTGCAGCCCGATCCGGTCGAAGCCGGCGCTCCGCGCCATGTCGTCGGCGAGTCCCATGAGGGCACGGCCGTACCCCCGCCCCCGGAACTCCGGGTCCACCTCGACGGAGAAGACGTGCCCGACCGGCTCGCCGGGCCCGGTGGGACGGCCGGAGACCCAGACGTGGCCCACGGTCCGGCCGTCCTCCTCGCGTTCCAGGACGTCGATGTACGCGCCGGGAGTGGCCAGACCCAGTGGGAGGAGCCGGGCGTGGTCGGTCTCCGACTTGTGGCGGGCCTGCTCCTCGGGGACGCCGCGCTCGGCCCACTCCCGCGCGTACTCCTCGTGGCGGGTGGCCAGCCACGGTACGAACTCCGCGGGCCGCATCGGGCGCCCTGCCAGACCGGGCGGGAGGACGGCGGCCGTCGCGGCGGTCGCCTTCTCCATGTTCCGGCTGCGTTCGGTGTAGCCGAGCACGGCCGCGAGCCCCAGCGCCGCTTCGTTCCCGGCCGGGATCCGGGCGCGCACCTCCACGCACCCCCACTCCCGCAGCACCTCCTCGGCGGCGAGCGAAGCGATGATCGCCCTCCCCCGGCGGCGGCGGTGCTCCTCGACGCGGAGACCTTCGAGCATCCCGGTGGCCGGACCGAAGGCCGGGTCCGTGGAGAGGGTCACGGCGCCGACGGGCCGCCCGTTGTCGCACACGGCGTACGTACGGGTCCGCGCGCCGTCGGCGCTCTGCTGGGTCGGCCCGGTCGGCCGCAGGGTCGTGGTCACCGGACCCGTTCTACCGGCCCGGCGCCTCCCGGTCACCCCCGTTCGCGGAAGCGGGCCGCCATCCGGGCGGAGGGTCCTCAGGGGTGAGGGGCGGCTCCGGACGCCACGGCCAGTAGCCGGGCGGCCTTCAGCTCGGTCTCGTCCCACTCCCGCTCGGGGTCGGAGCCCCAGGTGATGCCCGCCCCGGTACCGAAGCGCAGGAGCGGCACGGGTCCGGTGCGGTCGGTCCAGAAAGTGCGTATGCCGACCGCCAGCTCGGCCGTCGACCGGTCGGCGTCGACCCAGCCGACCGCGCCGCAGTAGGGGCCGCGCGGCGCGGTCTCCAGCTCCTCGATGATCCGCAGCGCGCTGGACTTCGGGGCACCGCTCACCGAGCCCGGCGGGAAGGCGGCGCCGAACAGCTCGGGCCAGCCCGCCCCGTCGCCGAGCTCCCCGCGCACGGTGGAGACGAGATGGACCAGACCGGGGTGCTTCTCCACCACGCAGAGATCGGGGACGGTCACGGTGCCGGTGGCACAGACACGGCCCAGATCGTTGCGGACCAGATCGACGATCATCACGTTCTCCGCGTGGTCCTTCTCCAGCAGATCCGCCTCGGTGCGCCCGGTTCCCTTGATCGGCCCGGACTCGACGGTCCGCCCGTCCCGCGACAGGAACAGCTCCGGGGAGGCGGTCGCGATCTCGATCCCGTGCCCGGGCAGCCGGAGGGTACCGGCGTAGGGGGCGGGGTTGCCGCGCGCGAGGAGCGCCGTCAGCGCGTCCATGTCGGCGCGGTCCGGATCGGGCAGCGGCGCGGAGAGCACCCGGCAGAGGTTCGCCTGGTAGACCCCGCCGGTCGCGATGTGCGCGCGGATGCGGCGTACGGCGTCCTGGTAGCTCTCGCGGTCCATCGAGGAGGTCCACTCCCCGGCCCCGGGGCCCCGCCAGGCTCCGGGCACGGGCGGGGGCACCGCTTCCTCGCGTACGGAGGAGAAGCGCGCGCACACGACACGCCCTTCGAAGTCTGCGGAGACGGCCCAGAAGCCTGCGGAGTCGAGGGCCGCTGGATCGCTGGTCACGTCCAGCAGACCGAAGGCTACGAGGCCGCCGAAGCGGGCCATGGGGGCGATGTCGGACACGCGGTCGAGTGTAGGCCGGGGGCCCTCCGGACCGGGGTGGAGCGAGGGGGCCGCAGCACGCTGCGCAAACGCGTTTTTGTGCTGGCCCAGGAATCCGCTAGAGTTCAACACGTCGCCGGGACGCGCAAGCGAAACGGGAAAGACAAGCGGACGTAGCTCAGTTGGTAGAGCGCAACCTTGCCAAGGTTGAGGTCGCCAGTTCGAACCTGGTCGTCCGCTCGCAGGAAAAAGGGGGATCTTCCCGAAACCCCTGATTCTGGTGGAGTGGCCGAGAGGCGAGGCAACGGCCTGCAAAGCCGTCTACACGGGTTCAAATCCCGTCTCCACCTCCAAGGACGATTAGCTCAGCGGGAGAGCGCTTCCCTGACACGGAAGAGGTCACTGGTTCAATCCCAGTATCGTCCACTGATCCGCAAGGATCTTCCCGCGCGATTAGCTCAGCGGGAGAGCGCTTCCCTGACACGGAAGAGGTCACTGGTTCAATCCCAGTATCGCGCACGCAGTACACGCAGGTTCGCCCTGCGCGATTAGCTCAGCGGGAGAGCGCTTCCCTGACACGGAAGAGGTCACTGGTTCAATCCCAGTATCGCGCACCACGGAAAACCCCGGTCGTCCCCACGACCGGGGTTTTCGCTTTGCCCGCGCTCCTGTTCCCGGGAGGTCCGGGAGGTCCGGGAGGTCCGGGAGGTCCGGGTGTGCCGCCCGGCGTGACCGGCGGGCGGCTGCCGGGCTCAGGAGGAGAAGAGCATCCGGCCGAAGCTCTTCTGCCGGTGGTGGTGGTCGTAGTGGCCGCCGCCGTGGTGCTGCTGCTGCGGGGCGCCCCACGCGGGGCCTGCGGCCGGGTACGCCTGCGGGGCCGGCGGCGCGGGCGGCGCCTGCTGCGTCCACTGCGACTCCAGCCGCGTCAGAGCCTCCAGCTCGCCGAAGTCCAGGAATATCCCCCGGCAGCCGCTGCACTGCTCGATCTGGACACCATTGCGGTTGTACGTGTGCATCTGCGCGTGGCACTTCGGACACTGCATCATCGGCTGAGCTCCTCGCCGTTCGGTGGTCCGCCACCGGAATTCCTGCCCGATGACGGTCGGTTCACCCTACGACGTGCCGCGTGCCGCCAACTCGGGCGGGAGCGAGGCGATACGGGCGCACGCGTCGGTCATCATCCGCTCGACCTCGTCGGGTTCCCTGCCCTGCTCCGCCGCTTTGGCGAGGGCGAGGGCGGCGGTCTGCACCGTGAGGGCCCGGGCGGGCACGTCGAGTTCGGGCCAGGGGTCACCGGTCGCCTGGACGGCCGGGCCGCCGGCCGCGCGGTAGGCGTCCAAAAACCGCGTCCAGACCGTCCCCGGCAGCAGACCGGCGGCGTACCAGGCGGCGGGCCTGGCGAGGTCCCAGGCGGGGTCGCCCGTCCCCGTGTCGTCGATGTCGATCAGCAGCCAGGGGCCGCCCGGGACCGGGTGGCGGACGAGCTGGCCGAGGTGCAGGTCGCCGTGGCAGAGGAACCCCGCACGGCCGGCCGGAGCCCTCGCCTCGTCCCGGGCCCATCCGGGCAGCGCCGCCCATGCGGCGAGGACCGCTTCGCGGGCCGGGTCGACGGAGCGGGCCGACCGCATCCGGGCGACGGCGAGCGCAGCCTTGGCGGGCCCCCGCATCGGCGGGAGCGACGCCGGGGGCGCGGTGCGGTGGAGGCGGGCGAGGAGGACGGCCGCCTCCTCCCAGGGAGCCGCCTCGTGGTCCTCGGGGTCGACGGGGTCTCCGTACGGCCAGAGCGTGACGGGGCGTCCGTCCGCGCCCGGGAGCGGGGGCGGCGTGGGGAGGGGCCGCTCGGGGAGGGGCGGCAGCAGCACGCCGCGGAGCGCGGGGGCGGCGGCAAGGGCGAGGCGGGCGGCGAACTCCGGGCCGCCGGTACCGGGGGCGTGGGCCTTCGCGACGATGTGGCCGCTGCGGACGACGGTGCCGTCCGGCCGGTCCGCGAGTACCGCGGGCGGCGGACAGGGGCAGCAGGCGCCGGAGTCCGGGTGGGCGGCAGCGTGGGCCAGGCCGCCCAGCGTGCGTACGACCTCGGCGCTGCTCACGGGTCCCCCGACGAGAGTGGTGGCAAAGCCCAAGGTTAAGGGCTGGGGCTCGCGGCCCCGGAGGGTGCGCGGGTCCCCGGGCCCGCTCGTGCGTCGCTGCGGCGGCCCGAAGTGTGCGCGGGTGACCCGGCTCGCGGTGGTTCCGAGAGCGCGCGATGTCCGGCCGGCTCCCCAGCCGGCCGGACACACGCTGTCGTCCGCCGTACCCCCGTCCCCACGGGGCTGTTGGCCGGATGGCCGGTCCGGACCGCTCTTCCGGACCGGGGGGCGCCGCTCAGCGCCCCATCATCACGCCCACGGACGACGCCTGTGTGACCACTGATTCCCAGCCGCCGAAGACGACCACCAGCAGTGCCGCCAGGGGAAGGACCATGGCCGCCGCCACGAGCGGGTGGCGGGTGCCGGACGGACGGCCGCCGAACGGCGCGTACGCCTTGCGTCCCCGCGCGCGGAGCGTGGTCCGCGCGGCCGAGTCCGGCATGGTTCCTCTCCTGACCGAGATGAACGTCGGCGGCCGATCCCGGCCGGGAGGGTTCCGCCCCCGTTCGTTCCCAGCCTAGGGAGGGTGGGCCGGACGGGCGTCATGCCCGCGTACCGATCGGCGGGCCTCCAGGAGGATGAGCCACGGGCAGCCGGAGTACTCCCCTGGGTGGAGACGGGGTGTACATGGGTGGAGACGGGGTGTACGGGGGTGGAGCCGGGCCGGGGACCTTCCGGCCACGGGCGGTGGCCGTCCTGGGACGCGGCACAACGGGTGACATCACTCACGCCGCACCCCTCGGACAGCCCGCTCCCCCGGTGGCGGGGAAGCCGGGCCCCAGGGCTCGCGAGACGCGGGCCGGGACCCCTCGGGGGCGGCGCCGGGCCGACCCGAGTACGGCGGGGAGGCACCAATCCCCGCACACCGGTGCCCCTTTGGCACCGGCAGGGGAGGGAATCGCCCGTATCGGCTTGCTGCTGACCGTTCTTCACGCGTCCGGTTCGGTACGGACAATCGAATCCCCGGTGAAGGCGCGGCCTCTGAGCGCGCCGGGCGCCGGGTACGTAAGCTGTGCCTCGTCAGGCGGACCAGGCAGCGGGGATGGGCAGACGATGGCGATGATGCGGCTCCGGCGCGAGGACCCGCGTCTCGTCGGCTCGTTCCGGCTGCACCGGCGGCTCGGGGCCGGCGGGATGGGTGTCGTCTATCTGGGTTCGGACCGACGGGGGCAGCGGGTCGCGCTCAAGGTGATCCGGCCCGATCTGGCGGAGGATCAGGAGTTCCGGTCCCGGTTCGCGCGCGAGGTGTCCGCCGCGCGGCGCATCCGGGGCGGCTGTACGGCCCGGCTGGTGGCCGCCGATCTGGACGCCGAACGGCCCTGGTTCGCCACGCAGTACGTACCGGGTCCCTCGCTGCACGACAAGGTCGCCGAGGAGGGCCCGCTGTCCGCCTCCGAGGTCGCCTCGATCGGGGCCGCGCTCTCCGAGGGGCTGGTCGCGGTGCACGAGGCCGGGGTGGTGCACCGGGACCTCAAGCCGTCGAACATCCTGCTCTCCCCCAAGGGCCCCCGGATCATCGACTTCGGTATCGCCTGGGCGACCGGGGCGAGCACGCTCACCCACGTCGGCACGGCGGTCGGCTCCCCCGGCTTCCTCGCGCCGGAACAGGTGCGCGGCGCGGCGGTGACGCCCGCGACGGACGTCTTCTCGCTGGGCGCCACGCTCGCGTACGCGGCGACTGCGGACTCCCCCTTCGGGCACGGCAGTTCCGAGGTGATGCTGTACCGGGTGGTGCACGAGGAGCCGCACCTCTCCGAGGTACACGACGCGCTCGCTCCGCTGGTGCGGGCGTGTCTGGCGAAGGACCCGGAGGAGCGGCCGAGCACCCTGCAGTTGTCGATGCGACTCAAGGAGATCGCGGCGCGCGAGGCGCAGGGCCTGCACGAGAGCCGTCCGCCCGTCCAACGTTCCGCGCACGAGGCCGACCGGCCCACCGGCCGGCTCGACGGCCCGTACACCGAGCAGCAGACACGCAGGCACGAGGGGCCGTCGACCGGGCGCTCGCCGCAGGGCCGTCGTCCCGCGCCCGCCCCGGCGGGTCCGGGAACGTCCGGGAGCACGTCCTCGGCTTCGGTGTCCGCCTCCCGGCCGGGTCCGGGGGCGGCCCGTCCGGGATCCGTACGGTGCCCGCCGGGGAGTGGATGCGACCGAAGATCCGGTCCAGCACCCAGGAGAGGACGTAACCGAAGGCCAGCCCGAGGAAGATCGCGATGCGCGACC
>NZ_JBSFVR010000318.1:0-8464 GCF_053592415.1 Streptomyces sp. NPDC002690
GGTCCGGCCGGGCGGCCCGGCTCTGGCGGGGCAGGCCCGAGGACCCGTCCTGGGCGCGCCCGGCCTTCCTCGGCCTGATGCTGGTGGTCGCGCTCGCCTACGTCTGGAACCTCAGCGCCTCCGGGTACGCCAACTCCTTCTACTCCGCGGCCGTCCAGGCCGGCAGCGAGAGCTGGAAGGCGTTCTTCTTCGGCTCCTCGGACGCGGCCAACGCGATCACGGTCGACAAGCCGCCGGCCGCGCTCTGGCCGATGGCGATCTCGGTGCGGATCTTCGGCCTCGGTTCCTGGGCGATCCTGCTGCCCGAGGTTCTGATGGGTGTCGCCACCGCCGGGGTGCTGTACGCGGCCGTGCGCCGCCGCTTCAGCGCCGCGGCGGGTCTCCTCACGGTGGGCGCGTTCGCGCTGACCCCCGTCGCCGCGCTGATGTTCCGCTTCAACAACCCGGACGCGCTCCTCGCGCTGCTGATGACCGTCACCGTGTACTGCGTGCTCCGCGCGGTGGAGAACGGCCGCACCAAGTGGCTGGTCTGGGCGGGCGTCGCGGTCGGGCTCGCCTTCCTGGCGAAGACCCTCCAGGCGTTCCTGATCCTGCCGCCGCTGGCCGTGCTGTACGCGGTCCTCGCGCCCGTGTCCGTACGGAAGCGGTTCGGTCAACTGGCGCTGTCCGCGGCGGTGATGGTCGTCGCGGGCGGCTGGTGGGTGGCGATCGTCGAGCTGTGGCCCGCTTCCTCCCGCCCGTACATCGGCGGTTCGCAGAACAACTCCTTCCTGGAACTGACCTTCGGCTACAACGGACTCGGCCGCATCAGCGGCGACGAGACCGGCAGCGTCGGCGGCGGTGGCGGACAGGGCGGCGGCTGGGGCGAGACCGGCATCGGCCGCATGTTCAACTCCGAGATCGGCAGCCAGATCAGCTGGCTGCTGCCCGCAGCGCTGATCCTGCTCGTGGCCGGGCTCTGGCTCACCCGCAGGGCGCCGCGCACCGACGCGCGCCGGGCCGCGTTCCTCGCGTGGGGCGGTTCGCTGCTGATGACCGCGGTGGTCTTCAGCTTCATGGCCGGCATCTTCCACCAGTACTACACGGTGGCCCTCGCCCCCTACCTCGCGGCGCTCGTCGGCATCGGCGCGGGCGCGCTGTGGGAGGAGCGGACCGCGTGGTGGGCGAGCGCGGTGCTCGGCTCCACCGTCGCGACCACGGCGGTCTGGGCGTTCGTCCTCCTCGGCCGGACCCCGGACTACCTGCCGTGGCTGCGCTGGGCGGTCCTGCTCTTCGGCCTGATCAGCGCCGTGTGGCTGGTGTTCGCGGGACGGCTGGGCCGGCCTCTCGGACTCGTGGTGGCGGCGGTCGCGATCGTCGCTTCGCTGGCCGGCCCGGCCGCGTACACGATCAGCACCCTCGACACCGGACACGAGGGGTCGATCGTCACGGCCGGACCGTCCGGAGCCAGCTCGATGGGCGGGGGCGGCGGCCCCGGCGGTGGTGGTCCCGGCGGTGGCGGCGGCGGGATGCAGCCCCCGGGCGGCATGACCGGCCAGGGCAACGGCGGCCAGACCGCCGGCCGGACCGGTCAGGGCCCCGGCGGTGGCGGCGGTACGCCTCCGAACGGCACGCCCCCCACCGGAACGACGGGGCAGATGCCCGGCCAGGGCACCGGCGGACAGAACGGCGGCACCATGCCCGGCGGGATGCCCGGCGGCACGGGCGAGGGCGGCGGCGGGGGCGGCGGCATGGGCGGCCTGCTCAACGGCGCCACGGTCTCCGACGCGGCGAAGAAGCTCCTGGAGAAGAACGCCGACGACTACACCTGGGTCGCCGCGGCCATCGGCTCGCAGAACTCCGCCAGTTACCAGCTCGCCACCGAGGACCCGGTGATGGCCGTCGGCGGCTTCAACGGGAGCGACCCGTCCCCGACCCTGGCGCAGTTCAAGGCCTACGTCTCCGCCGGGAAGATCCACTACTTCATCGGCGGCGGCATGGGCATGGGCGGCGGCGACAGCGGCACGTCCTCGAAGATCTCGTCCTGGGTCGAGGCCAACTACGAGGAGGTGACCGTCGGGAGCGCCACCTTCTACGACCTGACGCAGCCCAAGAGCTGACGTCCGTCCACGGCAACGGCACCACCTCATGACCACCCGTCCCCACGGGCAGGCGGGCCCGGCAACTGTCCGGGCCCGCCTCGGTCGTGTGGTGAGGCAGCGCCGTCCGCCCGGAGGGGGCGGACCCGCTCAGCCGCCCGCCCCGGCCCGTGCCGCGTACGTCCAGAAGTCCCGCATCAACTCCGGTGGCTTCGGTCCGCCCAGCTCGACCTGGGTCAGCAGCAGGGTGGTCAGCCCGGTGGACGGGACGATGTGCCCGGCCGTGCCGGTGCCGCCGACCCAGCCGTACCGGCCGTGTACGTTCCACGGGGCCAGGGCCTGCACGTCGACGGACCCGCCGAACCCCCAGCCCTGCCCCTCCGTGAAGAGTCCGCTCGCCTGCCGCTGGGCGGGGGTGAGGTGGTCGGTGAGCATCTGCCGTACCGAGCCGGCCGACAGCAGCCGCGTCCGGTCTCCGGTCAGCCCGCCCGTGAGGAGCATCCGGGCGAAGGCGAACCAGTCGTCCGCCGTGGAGACCAGGCCGCCCGCTCCCGAGGGGAAGGCGGGGAGAGTGCTCCACTGCCCGTCCGCCGGGTCCACCAGGTCGAACCCGCCGTCCTGGTGCGCCCGGTAGTAGCCGGTGAACCGGCCGAGGTCCGTCGTCGGGACGGCGAACCCGGTGTCCTTCATCCCGAGAGGTCCGAACAGCCGCTCCGCCAGGAACTCCGGCAGCGACTGCCCCGAGACCCGGGCGACGAGCACCCCGAGGATGTCCGAGCAGGTGTTGTAGAGCCATGCCTCGCCGGGCTGCCGGAGCAGCGGGATGCGCGAGAGGGTCCGCATCCAGGTGTCCGGTTCCGCGACGGCCTGCGGTTGCGGCGGGCCCTGGTTCAGCTCGGAGAAGAGCGGCGCGACGGCCGGCAACGCGAAGTCGGAGGGGAAGCCGTACCCGGCGCGGAAGGTGAGCAGGTCGAACACGGTGATCGGGCGCCTGGCCGGTACGACGTCGTCGACCGGGCCGTCCGGTGCCCTCACGACCTTGGGGGCGGACAGCTCCGGCAGCCAGTTCCCGACCGGTTGGCCGAGGGCGAGGCGCCCCTCGTCCACCAGCACCATCGTGGCCGCGGCGGTGACCGGCTTGGTGAGGGAGGCCAACCGGAAGATGGTGTCGCGGGCCATCGGCGGGGAGCCGTCGGTGTCCGCCGCACCGGACGCGGCCACGTCCACCCGTTCGCCACGGGCCACGAGCGCCACGGCACCGGGGACGGTGCCCCGTTCGGCGTAGGGCTCCAGGAATGCGTGCAAATCCGTCGTCATGGGTCCCACCTTCTCGGTCCGCCCGCCGGAAGAAGGGCTCCCGCGCCGACCACGTGGGTACCCCACCCGGCCCGTTCGCCTGTTCGTCCGTTCGGATGAGTGCGGGACATTCGCTTGTACGCCGTAGAGGAACTCCCTTACGGTGTATGGCGATCGGTCCTTCGCCCGCACGAGCGCACCGCCTCGCACTCCGTGAGCGCCCGGCACCTGTCCCGCGCGAGCGCCCCGCACGTCCCTCGCCCCGCCAGTCCCCGCCCCGCCAGTCTCAGCCCCGCACGGCCATGGCGTGTCGCGTCGCCGCGCCGGAGGGCTGTCCCCCAGGAGACCGCAATGACGGCGAACACCTCCACCCCTGCGGCCGGCCTCGGCCCGCCCCGGCACCCCCGGCGCTGGCTGATCCTCGGCGTGATCTGCGTCGCCCAGCTCACCGTGCTGCTCGACAACACCGTCCTGAACGTCGCGATCCCCTCCCTCACCGAGGAGTTGGGTGCCTCCGCCGCTCAGGTGCAGTGGATGATCAACGCGTACTCGCTCGTCCAGTCGGGCCTGCTGCTCACCGCGGGCAGCGCCTCGGACCGCTACGGCCGGAAGAAGATGCTGCTCGCCGGGCTCGCGGTGTTCGGGGCCGGTTCGCTGGTGGCCGCCTTCTCCCAGGACCCCGGCCAACTCGTCGCGGCCCGGGCGGGAATGGGGGTCGGCGGTGCGCTGCTGCTGACCAGCACGCTCGCCGTGGTGGTCCAGGTCTTCGACGAGACCGAGCGGGTCCGGGCCATCGGCCTCTGGGCCACCGTCAGTTCCCTCGGGTTCGCGGCCGGCCCGCTGCTCGGCGGTGTGCTGCTCGGCCACTTCTGGTGGGGTTCGATCTTCCTCGTCAACCTCCCCGTCGCCGTCCTCGGCCTGGTCGCCGTGGCCCGCCTCGTACCGGAGTCCAAGAGCCCGAGCGGCCAACGGCCGGACCTACTGGGCGCGTTGCTCTCCACGGTCGGACTGGGCTCCGTGGTGTACGCGATCATCTCCGGCCCTGAGCACGGCTGGGCCTCGTCACGGGTACTGACCCCCGCGTTCGCCGGGGTCGTCGTGCTGGCCGGGTTCGCGCTCTGGGAGCTGCGCGTGCCGTACCCGATGCTCGACATGCGCTTCTTCCGGAACCGGTCGTTCACCGGCGCGGTGACGGGCTCGGTGCTGGTCACCTTCGGGATGGGCGGCTCGCTCTTCCTGCTCACGCAGCACCTCCAGTTCGTCCTCGGCTACGAGCCGCTGGAGGCTGGGCTGCGCATCGCCCCGCTCGCCCTCACCGTGGTCGTGCTCAACCTCACCGGGCTCGGGGCCCGGCTCGTCCCCCGGATGGGCACCCCCGTCACGATCGCGGCCGGCATGTCCCTGCTGGCCGCCGGTCTCGCCGCCGTGGCGCTGCTCGCCCCGCACGGGTACGCCGGCATGCTGCTCGGCCTGGTCCTGACGGGTACGGGAATCTCCCTCGCGGGCCCCGCCATGGCCGCCGCGATCATGGGCGCCATCCCGCCGGAGCGCGCGGGGGTGGGCGCGGGCGTCAACGGCACCCTCGCCGAGTTCGGCAACGGCCTCGGCGTCGCCGTCCTCGGCGCGGTCCTCACCTCCCGCTTCGGCGCGTTGCTGCCCCTCGCCGCCGCCGGTGCCGGATCGCTCCCCGCCGCGCTGGCGGCGGCCGGGGACGGGCCGGAGCGTGCCACCGTCACGGACGCCTTCGCGTCCGGGCTGGAGCGAGGCCAACTGGTGGGCGCGGCAGCGGTGCTGGCCGGCGGGATGGTCGCGGCGCTGCTGTTGCGCCGGGCGGAACGAGCGGGTGGCGCACCCGGTGCGGCGGTCGGCTCGGAGATGCCGGGAGAGCCGACCGGCTCGGCGGCATAGCATCGGACCGGGCATCCGGGGCATCCGTGACGGTGCCCCGCCCGGTCCGTTCCCCGGGCACACGAGGAGAGCGCCATGGTGTCCGCGGCAGACCGGGCGGAGGAGCCCGCGACCAGAACCGTGTCGGCCCCACCGGCCGTGCGGACCAGTGTGTGGCTCGTCGGGCGTCCGGCCTCGCGTACCCGCAGGTCGGAAGGGTCGCCGGCGGGCCTCGACCGGGACCGGATCACCGCCGCCACGGTTCGGCTGCTGGACGCGGAGGGCCTCGCGAAGTTCTCCATGCGCCGCCTCGCCGCCGAGCTCGACGTCACCGCCATGTCCCTCTACTGGTACGTCGACACCAAGGACGACCTCCTGGAGCTGGCCCTCGACTCCATCTACGGCGAGATCGCGGCACCCCCCGAGGACGCCGTCTGGACCGAACGTCTGCGAGAACTCGCGGGGGCCTACCGGGCGTTGCTGGTGCGTCACGTGTGGGCCTCGTCGCTGGCCGGGAGCTTCCTCAACATCGGCCCGCACTCGGTGCTCTTCACCCGGGCCGTGCAGGAGGTGATCCGGGCGACCGGTCTCCCGCTGCACCAGCAGACCGGGGCGCTCTCGGCGGTCTTCCAGTTCGTGTACGGGTTCGGGACCATCGAGGGCGATCTCCGCCGCCGCTCGGCCGCCGCCGGGGTCAGCCAGGACGAGTACTTCCAGCAGGCGATGACCGCGTACCGCTCCGAGCCGAGCCTCAAGCCCGTCATCGACGTCTCGCAGGATCTGATGGACGCGCGCGGCGGTGACACGGTCGAGGAGATGCGCGAGCGGGACTTCGCCTTCGCCCTCGACCTGCTGATCGCCGGCATCGAGGCGATGCGGGACCGCTGAGGAGGGTGAGGCCGAGCCGCGAACACGTGGCCGACAACGAGGGGTTGACATGACAACCAGGGGTTGTCATTCTGGGGTCATGGCAGACACCGGGGACACCTCCGCGCACGAGCGGACCTTCGACCGCATCCGGGAGGCGCGGGACCGTGCCGTCCACCACACCCGCCTCGCCCGGGAGTTCGCCGTCGAACGACGGGATCTGATGCAGGGCCTCATCGGCCAGGGCGTCTCCCAGGCGGACATCGCCCGCGAACTGGGCGTGAGCCGTCAGGCGGTCCAGAAGATGCTGGCCTGCTGAACAGCCTCGCGGGGGCGGCCGGTCAGTAGCCCCGGACCACGTCCACGGTCAGCTCCGGCCGCAGACCCGCGCGCAACCGCGCCCAGCAGGCGGCGAAGTCGGCGACGACGTCCTCGTCCGCCGTGATGCCCGCCGAGTGCGAGGTGACGACCGTGCGCGGCAGCCGCCAGCACGGATCGCCGGGGCCGGCCGGTTCGGACGGCAGCACGTCCAGTACCGCCCGCCGTACCGAGCCGGCCCGCAGCGCCGCCTCCAGCGCGGCCAGGTCCACCGTCGCGCCGCGCCCCACGTTGACGAACGACGCTCCCCGCAGATGCCCGAAGCGCTCCGCGTCGAAGAAGTTCCCGGTCGCGGCGGTCAGGGGCAGCGCCGCGACGACCCAGCGCGCCTCGCCGAGCGCCTCGCGCTCCGCGTCCCCGCCGGCCGCCACCACCCGGTCGAAGCCGGGCGGCGGGACGGCGGGCACGGTACGGGCCACCCCGACCGTGCGGAGCCCGCAGGCCCGCAGCAGGACCGCCACCGCCGAGCCGATCCGGCCGGTGCCGTGGATCAGAACCGTCTGCCCGACGGCGAGTTCGGAGGGCTCGCGCCGCCACTCCTCGCGCGCGTGCCGGGCCGCGAACTCCGGTACCGACTGGCACTCGGCCAGTACCCAGGCGAGCACGTACTGCGCGATCCGCTCGCCCATCCGTCCGACCGTCCGGGTCAGCAGTACCCCGGCGGGCCAGGGGCCGGGCGCGAGCAGGGCGTCCGTACCGGCGTTGACGCTGTGGAACCAGAGCAGCCGGTCCGCCGGCAGGCCCGCCGGGCGCGAGGCCCCGACGTGGACGACCGGCTCACCCCCGGCGACGACCGGCACGCCGTCCGCCGGGTACGTGTCCCACGGGCGGCCGGTGATCTCCGCCAGCCCGTGGCGTACGGCCGGGGAGACGTCGGGGGCGGTGAGCAGCCGGGCGCGGCCGAGGAGCGCGGTGTCGGGCAGGGGGGTGGTCACGGGAGGCACTCGGGCGGGTCCTCAGGCGTCGGTGCCGGTGACGAGCCGGGCGGGGAAGCCACCGGTGGCGATCGGTCCCCAGCGCTCCGGGGTGATTCTGATGATCGACTTGCCCTGCTTGATCATGGCGGCCCGGTACTCGTCCCAGTCCGGGTGCTCGCCGGAGATGTTGCGGAAGTACTCCACGAGCGGCTCGACCGAGTCCGGCGCGTCGATGACCTCGGCGGTGCCGTCGATCTGCACCCAGGGGCCGTTCCAGTCGTCGGAGAGGACGACCACGCTGACCTGGGCGTCGCGCTTGGCGTTGCGGGTCTTGGCGCGCTCCGGGTAGGTGGAGACCACGATCCGGCCCGAGTCGTCCACCCCGCAGGTGAGCGGGGATGCCTGGGGGCGGCCGTCGGACCGTGCGGTGATCAGCAGCGCCCGGTGGCGGGGCCTCACGAACGCCAGCAACTCGTCACGGTCGGCGGTGGTGTTGGTCGCGATGTGGGGAGCCATGTGCCCAGCTTAAGGGCCGTCCCGACGGTACGCCCGGGACGCGGGACGGGCCGGTCACCGGCCCGGTACGCACGACGGGCCGGTCACCGGCGGAAGGCGTACCCTCCGCGGCGCCGGCCCGTCGCGCACGGGTTCAGGAGGGCAGGGTGCCGCCCTGGACCGCCTGGATGTCCAGCTCCACGCGGAGCGTCGTGCCGATGGCGGAGATGCCCGCCTTCACGACCTGGTTGTAGTTCATGGCGAAGTCGTCGCGGCGCAGCTCGGCCGTGGCGCGGAACGCCGCCCGGACCCCGCCCCACGGGTCGGGGCCGGTGCCGAGGTAGGTGAGGTCGAGGTCGACGGGGCGGGCGATGCCCCGCATCGTCAGCTCGCCCTTGACCGTCCAGCGGTCCGGGCCGGCGGGGACCAGCGCGTGGGAGCTGTACGCGAGTTCCGGGAAGCGCTCCACGTCGAGGAAGTCGGCGGAGCGCAGGTGCTTGTCGCGCATGCCGTTGCCGGTGTCGATGCTCGCCGCGTCGATGACGG
>NZ_JBSFVR010000319.1:0-8445 GCF_053592415.1 Streptomyces sp. NPDC002690
CATCAACGTCGGCAGCGTCGACCGCGGGTTCCGCGCGGTCTACGGCACCTTCGGACCCGACGCGTACGGCCGCCGGGCTCACACTCGCGAGAGCCGGTTCCCGCCCCTCGCGCCGTGCCTGTGCCCTTTTATGGCCGCGCCGCCTTCGCGCGGGGCCCGGCGTTCCGCGCGCCGGGCCCGCCGGCGTTCGCGTCGCACCTGCCGCGCGGTGCTGCTCGGCACCGACACCACACCGTGCCGCTGGTTCCACACCTGACGGGTCACCCAGACGTCCAGCACCGACCAGGTCGCCCCGACCGTGCCGGCCACCGAGCCGAGCACCATCGGGAAGGCGAGCCAGGACCCCGCGAGGGTGCACAGGAACGCCACCATGGCCAGGATGAGCGTCAGCGACACGATCAGCACGGCGCGCACCGCCGCCGTGCGGACCGGATCGGGCATCCGTCCGCGGACCGCGGGCTCCTCCACCCACAACTGACGGGGCACACGCGCCTCCCGCACCGGCATGGCGTCCGACGACGCGGCGCCCCGGCGTTCCCGAGTGCTCAAAGGACCTTCAACTCCCCACCGCTGACCGACTTGAGGGTGACTGCCCGGCTTGCCGCCGTTCTACGCGGACCGGCCGGGCCGTCCGCGCGGCGAATCGAGCGGTCCTGCCGCACCGGCCTCCGGCGTGACTCCTGCCCCGTACGCATGGACGAATACATGGACAGGAAGATTCCCGTGAGTTGGCAACGATTCGCCCGGCCGGGGGTCACGAAACGCGTGATTCCGGCCAGTGTCCGGTATCGGATTCAAGGGTTCCGGCATGCGCGTTTCTGCTGCACGCCGAGTTCCGCGTCCGGAAATGCGGGAATGAATCGCGTCAACTCCGTGTGGGAAGGCCGAAAATCGCCCGGACGGTCCTTCGAGTTGTCAGAGTGTCAGTAGTAGGCTCGCGCCGTTTCCAGACGCGGAACCGACGGACACACCTCCGTGCACGGGGGTCGAGCTGGGGGAGGCCATGCGCTTTCGCGGGAAGTCCATCCGCAGGAAGATCGCGGCACTGCTTCTCGTGCCCCTCGTCTCCCTCACCGCGCTCTGGGCGTTCGCCACCTATGTGACCGGACGCCAGGCGAGCCAGATGATGGACGCCGGTTCCATCGTCGAAAAGGTCGGTCACCCGCTGGAACAGGCGGTCCGCTCCCTCCAGGACGAGCGCCGCCAGACGCTCGTCTTCCTCGCCGACCCCCGGGCCTCCGACGCGCTGCCGCTGCTGCGCCGCCAACAGGCCGTCACCGACCGCACGGTGGCCGCGATCCGCGACGGCGCGGGCCGCGACGACATCCGCGCGGAGCTGAGCGGCGACTCCCAGGGGCGCCTCGACGCGGTGCTCAGCGCGGCCGACGGGCTCCCCTCGCTCCGCCAGTCCGTGGAGAACCGCGGTATCACCAGGCTGCGCGCGATGGATTTCTACGACCGTCTCGTGGACCCCGCGTACCGCTTCCTGAACGGTCTGCGCACCATGGAGCACGTCTCGCTGGACAAGCAGGTCCGCGCGCTCGTCGGCGTCTCCCGCGCCCGTGAACTCCTCTCCCGCGAGGACGCGCTGGTCGCCTCCGGGCTCCTCACCTCGCGGCTCACCGACGCCGATCTGCGCCAGGTCGCCGCACTCGTCGCCCAGCGCGAACTGCTCTACCAGATCAACCTGGACATGCTCCCCGGTGACGAACGCCTGCGCGTCGAACGGTTCTGGGCCAGTCCCGAGACCGAACCCCTGCGCACCGCCGAGAACGCCCTCATCACGGGCGGCGAGGCACGCGACCGCGCGGGCATCGACACGGCCCGCTGGCAGCGGGCCGCGCCCCCCGTACTGGACCGGCTGGCCAACGACTACACCGAGATGACCAACCGCTTCCAGGACCGCGCCGAACCCGCCGGTTACCGGGTGCTCGTCCTCGCGGGCGTCGCGGGGGTCCTCGGCTTCCTGGCGCTGCTCGTCTCCGTCTTCGTCTCCGTACGGATCGGCCGCGAACTGGTCCGCGACCTCTCCGGGCTCCGTAAGGAGGCCCACGAGGCATCGGGCGTACGCCTGCCGGGCGTCATGCGCCGGCTCGCCGCGGGTGAGCAGATCGACGTGGAGACCGAGGCCCCGCACCTGAGTTACGAACCCGACGAGATCGGGCAAGTCGGCCAAGCGCTCAACACCCTCCAGCGGGCCGCCGTCGAAGCCGCCGTCAAACAGGCCGACATGCGGCGCGGCGTCTCCGAGGTCTTCGTCAACCTCGCCCGCCGCAACCAGGTACTGCTGCACCGCCAGCTGACCCTGCTGGACGCGATGGAGCGGCGTACCGAGAGCGACGAGGAGCTCGCCGACCTCTTCCGCCTCGACCACCTCACCACCCGCATGCGCCGGCACGCCGAGGGCCTGGTGATCCTCTCCGGCGCAGCCCCGTCCCGCCAGTGGCGCAAGCCGATCCAGCTGATGGACGTGGTGCGCGCCGCCGTCGCCGAGGTCGAGGACTACGAGCGGATCGAGGTGCGCAGACTCCCGCGCATCGGCGTCGGCGGGCCCGCCGTCGCCGACCTGACCCATCTGATCGCCGAACTCCTGGAGAACGCCACGGCGTTCTCACCGCCGCACACCGGCGTACAGGTGCACGGAGACCGCGTCTCCAACGGCTTCACCCTCGAAATCCACGACCGCGGACTCGGCATGACCCCCGAGATCCTGCTCGACGCGAACCTCCGTCTCGCCGAGACCCCCGACTTCGAACTCTCCGACACCGACCGGCTCGGCCTCTTCGTCGTCAGCCGGCTGGCCCAGCGCCAGAAGGTGCGGGTCTCCCTGCAGAAGTCCCCGTACGGCGGCACCACAGCGGTCGTCTTCATCCCCGCCAACCTGCTCACCGAGGCGCCGGAGACCCACGGCACCGGGTTCCGGCTCGACCGCAGGACCGAACGTGCCCTGCCCGGGCCGCGCTCCGAGCAGAAGGCGGCCGGGGCGCCCTCCCCGCTCCCGTCGGCCCCGGCCGGACCCGGCGGCAGCCCCCCGATCGACGGTCCCGTCGAGCTGGAGGCCCCGATGGGGCCCCGCGAGCGCGCGGCCTTCGAGCGCGCCCGAGACCGGGCGCTCGACCCGGCGCTCGCCCCCGTCCTCGGCGGTCTCGGTGATCTGGAGGACAGCGACAGCGAACGCGGCGGCCTCTTCCGCGCCCGCGAACCACGCCGGGGCGACGAACAGGAACAGCACCAGCAGGCGGGCGACGAGCACGAGGGAGCGGCGCCTTCGGTGCGCCCGATGCGGTTCGACGGACCGGCGCCGCTGCCCCGCCGTACGCCCCCGACGCTCGTCGCCGAGCACGGCCGCCGTATCGGCGCACCCCGCTCCGGAGGCCCCGCCCGCTCGGTACCCCGGGCCTCCGACGCGCCCCCGCCTCCGGTGCCGCGGGTCCCCGACCCGGCGCAGGCCCCGCCCCCGGCAGTCGCCCCCGGGCCCCCGGAGCCGGACGCCGAGCCCGTGAACGTGCGGGTCCTCGACACCGTCGGGGGCCTGCCCCGGCGCATCCGCCAGGCGAGCCTCGTACCGCAGCTCCGCGAGGAGGCGGAGGGCCGCACCGGGCAGGAGGCCCCCGCTGCCGGAGGCGACGACATCCAGCGCGAGGCCGAACAGGTCCGCGACCGCATGGCCTCGCTCCAGCGGGGCTGGCAGCGCGGACGACGGCAGAACGCGGGCGAGCCGACCGAGCCGACCGACACGGGCGACTCGGACCGAGGAACACCACCGGGAGGGGACGGTCGATGACCGCACCGCACGCCGCCGCACACGACTCCGAACGCAGGGGGTCCGGCGAACTCAACTGGCTGCTCGACGAACTCGTGGACCGCGTGTCCAGCATCCGGCAGGCCCTGGTCCTGTCCCGGGACGGACTCGCCACCGGCACCTCCCGCGACCTGAGCCGGGAGGACAGTGAGCACCTCGCCGCCGTGGCCTCCGGCTTCCACAGCCTGGCCAAGGGCGTGGGCCGGCACTTCGACGCCGGCCAGGTGCGCCAGACGGTCGTGGAGCTCGACGAGGCGTTCCTCTTCGTCACCGCGGCCGGGGACGGAAGCTGTCTGGCCGTACTGGCCGACGCGGACTCCGACGTGGGCCAGGTGGCGTACGAGATGACGCTCATGGTCAAGCGCGTGGGGGCCCACCTGGTCAACGCACCCCGTACGCCCGGTACGCCAGCCGGAGGGTGAGGGATGGCATGAGCGCAGACCCGGCCCGGGACGCCGACCCCGGATCGCCGGCCGCCGCCTCCGGCGCCCGGCCCCTGCCCTGGTTCGACGCGGACGCGGGGCCGGTCGTGCGCCCGTACGCGATGACCCGCGGACGCACCTCGGGCGCGGTCCGCCTGCGGCTCGACCTGATAGCGGTCGTCGTACCCGAACCCGCCGCCGACGACCCGGACAGGGACGCCACCCTCTCCCCGGAACACGTGGAGATCGTCGAACTCTGCTGCGCCGTGCCCCAGTCGATCGCCGAACTCGCCGCCGGACTGGACCTTCCCGTGGGGGTCGTACGGGTACTGGTGGCCGATCTCGTCGAGGAGGAGCTGGTGCAGGTGACCCGACCCGTTCCGCCGGCCGAACTGCCGGACGTGAACCTTCTGCGCGAGGTGATCAATGGCCTTCGGGCGCTCTAGCCGCCGCAAGCGGGCCGTCGCGCCCGTCACCCTGAAGATCCTGGTGGCGGGCGGGTTCGGCGTCGGCAAGACGACGATGGTGAGCGCGGTCAGCGAGATCAGACCGCTGCGCACCGAGGAACACCTCACCGAGGCCGGGCGGCCCGTCGACGACACGTCCGGGGTGGAGACCAAGCGGACCACCACCGTGGCGATGGACTTCGGGCGCATCACCCTCCGCGAGGAGCTGGTGCTCTACCTCTTCGGCACCCCCGGGCAGGAACGTTTCTGGTTCCTCTGGGACGAACTGGCCCAGGGTTCCCTGGGCGCCGTCGTCCTCGCCGACACCCGCCGCCTGGAGGAGTGCTTCGCCGCCGTCGACTACTTCGAGCGCCGGAACATCCCCTTCGCCGTCGCCGTCAACTGCTTCGAGGGCGCGGAGACCTTCCCCACTGGCATTGTGCGGGCCGCCCTCGACCTCGGGCCGGACACCCCGGTCCTGCTCTGCGACGCCCGCGACCGGTCCTCGGTCCGGGACGTCCTGGCCGAACTCGTCGAACACGCGCTGGCCCGCACCGGGCGTCTGAGGGAGCCGGCCGGTACCTGAGGACGTCCCCACCAGGGGCGTCCTCGGGTGCCGGGAGGCGAGCGGGACGAGGAAAACGCAGACCGGGCAAGGTCACCTGCTGGTACCTTCGCGCCCGTGATCGTGTATCCGCTGTGGCATGTCGGCCACCAGAACGAAGCCGGCGAAGACGCTTCCACCGTGCACGTCGATGAAAGCGGCGTGTTCTGCGACGAGTCGGACGGCGACGACGTGAAGCTGCTCGGAATCTACTCGACCCGCGAACGGGCGGAAGAGCGTGTGCGACAGGCTCGACTGCTTCCGGGCTTCCGTGACGAGCCGGAGTGCTTCTACTTCGACCCCTGCGTGCTCGATGAGGACCACTGGACCGAGGGATTCGTCCGAGTTCCGCCGGGGGAGTGGCTCCGCGACGCGTAGCGGAGTACGTAGCGGAGTACGAGGGCGTCCCGCGGCGCGGTTCACCCGGCGGCGGACCCCTCCGCATTCTCCGCGAGCCACTTCGCGGCGGTCTCCGCCAGCTCCGCGTCCCGCCCGGCGAGCATCGTCCGGATCATCTGCGCGTCCCCGCGCAGTGACCATACCGGGTGGCCGAAGGTGGCCGGGTTGTTCCCCTCGATGAGGAAATGCGCGGGCCAGGCCGTCCCGTAGCCGATCAGCGGCAGCGCCGCCGCATACCGTTTCCGGCCCCGCGCCAGCCCGTAGGCGGTGATCGCCAGCCCCGTCAGCGTTCCGGTCAGATGGACCCAGCGGGTCGCGGCCTTGGAGTGCATCGCGACGTAGTAGGGCCAGAACTCCTCGTACGAATCGAACGTCTGTTGCGTCATAAGGGCAAGGTAACGGCTCCGACCGCGCCAGGAAACGCCCTGCGGCGAGCGGTTCCGCACGGTGCCGGGCCGCTCCCGCCGTCAGTGGCCCCGCAGGGAGCGCCGGTCGACCGGGAAGTCGAAATACGTGTCCGGGAAGAGTTCCGGCTTGAAGGTGTAGTGCCACCACTCCTCGGCCAGGTTGACGAACCCGAGGCCGGTGAGCGTCCTCTTGAGCAGCTGCCGGTTGGCCCGCTGGGCGCCCTGGACGCGCGGATCCTCGGTGTGCGCGAGGGTGTCGAAGCAGTCGTAACCCGTGCCCATGTCCACCGAGTTGTCGGGGAACCGCGTGTCGCGGGGCCCGTAGCAGGGGGAGAGCGGCTCGCCCGGCCGGTACGCCCTCGTCGGTGCGGCGGGCAGCTTCACCAGCGTCAGGTCGACCGTGCTGCCCCGGCTGTGGCCGGACTTCTCGGCGATGTAACCGTCGTCGAACAGCCGGGACTTGTCCACCCGCGGGTAGAACTCCTCCTTCATGGCCTGGTCGTCCAGGTCCTTCGCCCAGCCCACGAAGTGGTCCACCGCCCGCTGCGGCCGGTAGCAGTCGTACACCTTCAGGGAGTAGCCCTCGCGGAGGAGTGCCGTCTGCGCCCGGTGCAGGGCCTCGGCGGCGGGCCGGGTCAGGACGCACACCGGCTGCCGGTATCCGTCCACCGGGACGCCCATGAAGGTGTGCGGAGTGGCGTACCGCATCTCCTCGATGACGGTGGGGTCGACGGAGCGCAGCGTCACGAAGTCCTCCGGTGCCTTCGGCGCGGGCCGCGCCCATGCCGAAGGGGTGGACGCGGTCGCGGCCAGCAGGGCGGCGGCGACGACGGTGTGGACGCGCGGGGCGATACCGGTGCGTGTTGTCATGTGCACATCGCTATCAGGTTCCGGCCCCCCGGGGAAGCGTGATCCGATACAGTCCGGCCCGTGTCCGAGCCCACCGCACCGCCCGTACGCGACTCCCACTGCGCCGCATGCGGAGCCCCGTACGCCGCTTCCGTACTCCACGCCGACGCCTGGCCCCGCCCCTGCGCCGCCTGCGGTACGGCCGCCTACCGCAACCCGCTCCCCGTCGCGGTCGCCCTGCTCCCCGTCACCGACGACGCGGGCGGGGGCCTGGTCGTCATCACCCGGACCATCCAGCCGCGCCTCGGCGGCCTCGCCCTGCCCGGCGGATTCATCGACCACGGGGAGGACTGGCGGCACGCCGTGGTCCGCGAACTCCGCGAGGAGACCGGCATCGAGGCCACCGCCGAACAGGTCGACCTGGCCGACGCGCTCAGCTCACCCGACGGCCATCTGCTTCTCTTCGGCCTCCTCCCCGCCCGCCCGCTCGGCCTCCTCCCGCCGTCAGCGCCGACCGACGAGACCGCCGGGTACGACGTGCTGCGCGGCCCCAGGGAGCTGGCGTTCCCCCTGCACACCGAGGCCGCCCGCGCCTGGTTCGCGGGCCGCTACCGCCGGGACGCCGGCTGACGGCCCCGGTCACACCCCCCGCACCCGGACCGGGTACGGCACCGCCCCGGCATGGCCGTCCCGCTCCACCACCACCCGGCCGTCCTCCCACCGGGTGCGGAAACGCTCCACCACCGGTTTCCCCCGTCCCGTGCCGGCGCTCCGCACCAGCACACCGCCACCGCGGCGCCCCGGGCGCGGCGCCCAGGCCTCCAGCTCCGTTCCGCCGTCGTCGCCCCGGACCGGAATCACCACGCCCGCCCGCGCCAGCACCGGAATCCGCGCCAACGGCGCCTCCACCGTCACCCGCCCGGGCCCCTCGTACGAGCGGCCCGTCACCGTGTCGTACCAGCGCCCGCGCGGCAGTCGTACCGTCCGCCGGACCGTGCCCGGCTCCAGCACCGGCGCCACCAGCAGCCCGTCCCCCAGCAGGAACGCGTCCTCGCAGTCCCGCAGCCCCCGGTCGCGGGGAGCGTCCCACCACACCGGCCGTACGTACGGCGCACCGGTCAGCCGCGCCACGTACGCCAGCGTCAGGAAGTACGGCCCCAGCCGCTCCCGCTCCACCAAGGCCGCCCGGGCGTGCCCCAGTACCTCCTCCCCGGGCTCACGCCCCTCGCCGCCGGCGTACGACCCGGACCGGACGCGGAACAGCGGCAGCCGCGCAGCCAGCTGGAGCCACCGCAGATACAGCTCGGGCGAGCCCGCGTCCTCGTACGCGCCGACGTCGGGGCCCGCGTACGGCACTCCGCACAGACCGAGCCCGACGACCGTGGCCAGCACCGAGCGCAGCCCCGGCCAGCCGTCCGCCGCACCGGCCGCCACGGCGCCGCCGTACCGCTGCGCGCCGGCCCGGACGGGCGAGGAGAGCCGGAAGGGCCGCTCCCGGGAGCGCGGGACCGCGGGC